>NZ_DBHIUY010000015.1:0-1518 GCF_057272215.1 Selenomonas sp. | reverse complement strand
TTATAAAAGGAAACGCGGATTCATTCAAGAGAAAGCCGTATATGAGTCAAGGAAACACGGATAAATTCAGCCGCCCATCTTCACACATCTGCACTGTCCTCTCGTCGTCGACAAATCCTCGACGTAGCACCGCTGCGCCTGCGGTTTGTCTCCGCGATAGGAACAGCGCATCTGTGCAAATCTGGACGACTTCATTTTATCAGCGTTTCCTATGTTTCTCCGTCCGTCTGTGCTATAATATCTGCGATACATTGTTTAACTCATGGAGGTGCAGGTTGGTCTCTTTTCTCATCCTTTTAGTCATCGTTCTTGCGGTGTTCACGCTGGCGGCGCTTTGGGCGCTGCGCTATCTTTTGACGGGACGGGCGCTTTTCATCTGCCGTATGCTGGTCGGCGTCGTGTTCTTCGCCGCGGCGGCATCCTTCTTCGCGCGGCGCAATCCGCTCGCAGCGCTTCTTTCGGACAGCGCGACGATTTCTTTGGCTTCCGTATTCTTTCTGGCGCTGATGTTCATGTTTCTCTTTGTAGCTGCCGCCGTCGTCTTTCGTGCCGTTTACCGCAGAACTCTCGCTGTGCCCGAGGATGCGGGGCGGCGCAGGGTCTTGAAGGCGGCGGGCGCGTATCCTGCGGCGGCGCTCGGTGTGGCGCTCTACGGCAATCTCTATGAGAGGAATGCGACGGTCGTGCGCCGCTACGACATCTCCGTTGATGCGCCGACGTTTGCAGGCTATACGGTCGCCCAGCTCAGCGATGTGCATCTCGGCATGTTTTTCTCGCTGGCGCGGTTGGAGCGCCTTTTGCAGCAGGTCGCCGACGCTGCTCCCGACGCGCTCTTGTTGACGGGCGATATTTTCGACCATCCGGAATGGACGGTGGAAGCCGTGCGGCTGATCGACGGCTTTGCCGATGCTTTTCCTGACGGGATATGGTACTGTCACGGCAACCACGAGCATATGCGCGGCATCACGCTTGTAGAAGAAGCGTTGGCGACGTCGAAGATTCACTTTTTGAAAAACGAAGCGCAGTGTGTGCGGCGGGGGGATGTGCCGCTCTACTTCGCAGGCGTCGATTACCCGATGTCGGAGTATAAGAAGAGGCTTGATGCCGAGGCGTTCCAGCGGGAGAAGGCGATGTATGCGAAAGCGGCGCTCGAAGCGATTCCGGCAGATGCCGTGACGGTGCTGCTCGCGCACCATCCCGAGTTCATCGACGATGGCGCCGAGTACGGCGTGCGGCTCGTACTCACAGGGCACACGCACGGCTCGCAGTTCGGCGTCTTTGGGATGCCGCTTTTTCCTGTATTCAAGTACACGCGCGGCATCGTCGAGAAGAAAAAGACGACGGGCTATGTCCACTCGGGCAACGGCAGTTGGTTTCCGTATCGCCTCGGCTGCCCGCCGGAGATTGCTTTTTTTACCATGAAACCCCAAGAGGTCAAGCCCGAAGGGCGCAGACCGATTGGCTAGGTTTCTGTAAGGGCGGCGCACAATGTCCACAAAGTGGACGTTTGTGCGTGTA
>NZ_DBHIUY010000014.1:0-38051 GCF_057272215.1 Selenomonas sp. | reverse complement strand
TCGTCATCGCCTACGAGCCGATCTGGGCGATCGGCACGGGCAAGACGGCGACGTTCGAGCAGGCGGAGGAAGTCTGCGCCGCCATTCGCGCGACGGTCGCCGAGGTATTCAATAAGGACGCGGCAGACGCCATCCGCATCCAGTACGGCGGCAGCGTCAAGCCCGCAACGATCGCCGGCCTCATGGAGAAGCCGAACGTCGACGGCGCTCTCGTCGGCGGCGCGTCGCTCAAGGCGAAGGACTTCAGCGAGATCGTAAGGAACCGCTGATAAAATGAAGTCGCCCAGATTTGCGCAGATGCGCTGGTTCTATCGCGGTCAACGTCAGCCAATCATGCGACGCGCTTCGCGCTTGCATTCTTGGGACGTTTTCGCATACGAGCCGTTGCCCAATCGCCTGCGTCCTTCGGACTTGGCTCTTGGACGGCTCAGCAAGGAGACAAACCGGAGGCGTAGCGGTGCTACGTCGAGGATTTGTCGACGACGAGAGGACAGCGCAGATGCGTGAAGATGGGTGGCTGAATTTATCAGTGGTTCCTCAAGTTCTGACGAAAAGGAAACCTTTTGAGCGGCACTGCACATGCGATGCCGCTCCTTTTGGGGAGCAGCCTCTCAGGGCGGCTTCCTGCAATATTTGTAACATACTCCATAGGAAAGGGGTAGATCTATGGCAACTTTGAAACATGCACCGGTCGCGCTCATCATCATGGACGGCTGGGGAATCGGCGACCCGAAAGATCCGACGAACGCCATCGTCGTCGGAAAGACGCCCGTCTTGGACGGACTCACGGCGAAATATCCGCACGCCCAGCTGCAGGCGTCGGGCGAGTACGTCGGCCTGCCTGACGGGCAGATGGGCAACTCCGAGGTCGGGCATACGAACATCGGCGCAGGGCGCATCATTTACCAGGAGCTTACGCGCATCACGAAAGCGATCGCCGAAGGCACGTTCTTCGAGAACAAGGCGCTCATTCATGCCATCGCGAGTGCGAAGAAGTCGGGCGGCGCACTGCACCTCTTCGGGCTTGTTTCGCCGGGCGGCGTGCACAGCCACGAAAAGCACCTCTACGGGCTTCTCGAAATGGCGAAGAAGAATGGACTCTCGAAAGTCTATGTGCACGCCTTCCTCGACGGGCGCGATGTGCCGCCGACGAGCGCGGCGGGCTATCTCGCCGAACTCGAAGAGAAGTGCCGCGAGATCGGCATCGGCGAGATCGCGACGATCTCGGGGCGTTACTACGCTATGGATCGCGACAAGCGCTGGGAGCGCGTCGAAAAGGCGTATGACGCCATCGCCAAGGGAGACGGCGTGAAGAAGGCGACGGCGAAGGAAGCCATCGAAGCCTCGTATGCGGAGAAGGTGACGGACGAATTCGTCGTCCCTGCCGTCATCGGCGGCTATGCGGGCATGAAGAAGGGCGACGGCGTCATATTCTTCAACTTCCGTCCCGACCGCGCGAGAGAGCTTACGCACGCTTTTACCGATACGAAATTCGACGGCTTCCCTCGCGTCGAGGGGCTTGATCTCGCGTTCACGACGATGACGCAGTACGAGGAAGGCATGAACGTCGAAATCGCCTATCCGCCCGAGAGCATCAAGAACACGCTCGGCTCGATCATCGAGCAGCACGGCATGACACAGCTTCGCATCGCCGAGACGGAGAAATACGCGCACGTCACGTTCTTTTTCAACGGCGGCGTCGAAGAGCCGTACAAGGGCGAGGACCGCATCCTCGTGCCCTCGCCGAAGGTGGCGACATACGATCTGCAGCCCGAGATGAGCGCGCTCGAAGTCACGGACAAGGTCGTCGCTGCCATTGAATCGGGCAAGTACGACTTCATCATCCTGAACTACGCGAACGGCGACATGGTCGGTCACACGGGCGTCATGGAAGCTGCCGTCAAGGCGGTCGAGACGGTCGACGCCTGCGTCGGCAGGTTCGTCGAGGCGGCGCAGAAGATGGGCGGCGAGGTTTGCATCATCGCCGATCACGGCAACGCGGACCGCATGGTCGATCACGCGACGGGACAGCCGTTCACGGCGCACACGACGAATCCCGTGCCGTTTATATGCGTGTCCGACCGCGTGAAGAAGGCGCATGACGGCGCACTCTGCGACATCGCACCGACGCTTCTGACGCTCGCCGGGCTTGAAATTCCGTCCGAAATGACGGGAAAACCCCTCGTGGAGATGAAGTAAGGTTTGTTTTGCGGCAGGGAGAGCGATAGTTTTCAGCGCTTTTCTCCGCTGTGTCAAGTTTTTGACATACAAAACGGGAGTACAGTTTTCGGTTCAGCCGATGGACTGCACTCCCCTTTCCTTTGTACGTTGCTTTGCGCCGCATCCATTTTTGAGGTAAGGTCTTTTTCGTATCAATCATTTTGGGAGGTTTCTTTATGAATACGATAAAAACTGCGATATTGATGGCGCTCATGATGATGCTTCTCGTCGTTTTGGGCGCTGTGATCGGCGGCAAGGGCGGCGCGATGATGATGTTCGTCATCTCCTTGGCAATGAACTTCTTTTCCTATTGGTTCAGCGACAGCATCGTGCTCCGGATGTACGGCGCACGGCCGCTGACGGAGAGAGAAGCGCCCGAACTCTGTCATCTCGTGGCGGATCTTGCCGCGCGTGCAGGGCTGCCGATGCCGAAGGTCTGTCTGATCGAATCCGAGACGCCGAACGCCTTTGCGACGGGGCGCAGTCCTTCGCACGCCGCTGTCGCCGTCACGCGCGGCATCGTCGGCATCTTGAGCCGTGAAGAGCTTTCGGGCGTGCTTGCGCATGAGCTTTCGCACATCAAGCACCGCGATACGTTGACTTCGACGATCGCCGCCGCTATGGGCAGTGCAATCTCCATGCTCGCCTATATGGCGCAGTGGGGCGCGATCTTCGGACGCTCGGACGATGACGAGGGCGCAGGCGGCATCGTCGGCACGCTTCTCGCCGTCCTCGTTGCACCGCTCGCGGCGACGCTCATCCAGCTTGCGATCTCACGATCCAGAGAATACGATGCAGACAAGGCGGGCGGCGAGATCTGCGGCAACCCGCGTTACCTCGCGCGGGCGCTCGAAAAGATCTCCGGCACGGTCGCGAGTATGCCGCCGATGCGCGAAGCCGAAGCGCGTCCCGCGACGGGCAATCTCTTCATCGTCAACCCTCTTGCCGGTTCACGCCAAGCCTTCATGAGCCTTTTCTCCACGCATCCGGCGACCGCCGAGCGCGTCGCCCGTCTCGAAGAACAGGCGCGCCTTCTGGGACGGTAAGACAGGGCAGCACATCGTCAATAGGATGCTCTCTGCCAGAGAGCGTGAAGTCATGGAGCTTATCGTGCATGGCTATTCGCTCTCAACCATCGCCGATAAGCTCTACCTCTCGATCAAGACCGTCTCGACCTACAAGACGCGCCTTTTGCAAAAGCTCGGCTGTACGCAGAACTCGGAGCTTGTCGACTACGCGCTTCGACACAACATCTTGGGGAAGAAATAAAAAAGGCTGTGCAGCCGCCGAATCTGACGGCTGCACAGCCTTCCATATACGCCGAAAAAAGCAGCCGTACAGGAATTCTGCACGGCTGCTCGTTATATCAGAAGAAGTATTCGAGACGAGCGAACGCCTTCTTTTCTCCTGTCTTGCCTGTAACGCCTCTCGGGAAGATGATATCTCCGTCAAAGTAGATGAGCGTGCCGACGATGTTCTTCGCGAAGGTGTATTCGCCGCCGACCTCCCAACCCTTCGTGTTCCACATCGCGCCATCAAAGGTCGGGGTGATTGCCGTGCCTCCGCCGAGGTAGCGATACGCCACATGAAGTCCGAAAGTGCGCGGATTCTCAGGCTCTGCCCCTTTATAGGCAAGTTCTATGTTATAGGCTTTCAGATTCTCTTTCGTAACAAAGCGAGCTTCATGACTCGTATTCTTCCAATAACCGCCAGACAGGGCGACCGTGCTCTCGGGACGCCACGTCATGCCGAGTCCCCAGATGTTGCAAGGCGCTGCCAAGCCCGCCAGATCGCGGACAAAATCTGTGTTCTTCATACGCACATAGTCTGCGCCGACATGGAACTTCTCCGAAGGATTCCAGTTGAGGTTGACCATCTGCACGTCCGCCCGTCCGCTAGCATTAATACCAGCTTTCTGCGCTTCCTTCAATTCGCCGCCCCAACCTGAATTTTCAAGATTGTAGCGTCCGGCAAAAATCGTGCCGGAGAACGGCTGTTCCGCTCCGAAGGTCACGGCTACACCAGACAAATCGTCGTCGATGAGGACGCCTTGCTCTGTGAAGACAGGCAATTTACCAGCATTGATGACCGTTGTACCATAAGTACCTTCGGCGTAGGCTCGCTTGAGCGATACTTTGCTGTCGTGATCTTCATCTGACTTGTCCTCGGAAAGATTCCATGCAGCGTCGAGACGAGCCTTGACCTTCCAATGATCGTTGACTGTGGCTTCCGGCTCCAGACGAAAGAGCAGTTCATGGTCGTTCGTCCGTTCATCCGGATGACTGTCGAAATAATCCCCATCGATTTTCTGGTACGTGTACTGCAATTCGCCTGTCCATTTGACATTGTCGATACGGCTTTCGAGGTTCGTGACGCGTACGCCGAGGTTGTTCAGCTCCTCGCTGAACTCAGCGGCGAGACGGTCGATCATCGCCTTTTGCCGGGCGTTGACCTGATCTTCCTTCGCCATCGCCTTTGCGACCATCTGCGCCATCTCATAGCGCGTGATCTCGTTTTCACCGCGATATGAGCCGTCGCCATAGCCCTCGATGATGCCGTCGTCGGCAAGCTGTGCGACGGCGTCGTACGCCCAATGATCCATCGGGACGTCGCTGAAGGGGTTCGCTGCTGCGAACGTCGTCGATGCTGCGCCGACGACGAGCGCCGTCGTCAGAGCTGCTGTCAGAGATTTCTTCATGAAAAACTCCTCCTTCAAAATAGATGAAATGAACGTTAGTCAAACCATCAAGAAGGAGTTTCTGAGTATCCAAGTTCCCTCAAGAACCCCGCCTGTGGTCTGTCTACTGATAATGATAACATATCTTGCGGGGGGGCAAGTGGAAAAATGAGAGAGATTCATATTTTCTTGATCGTCGTAAGCGAAGCTGCTTCGATGATGCGCTCCATCGGTATGGACGAAAAAAGGCTGCGCAGCCGCCGAATCTGACGGCTGCACAGCCTTTTTTAGAACAAATGAAGATACCGCATGACGACCGTGATGAAGCAAAGCACGGCGACGAAGAACATGAAGTATTCGATGCACTTCACGGGATGCGCGTAGTGCAGGGGGATCTCTACGACCTTCGGGATGTTCTCCGCGAGAAGCGAGATGGCGACGGATGTATAGAGAATCGTATTTGCCATGCGCGTCGTCTTGTATGTGGACAGCGTCATGAGGATGAGACAGACGGCAAAAGTAATGAGAAAGTAAGCGATTTTGTCTCTATGGCGGCGCATGGCGTCACCTCCTCGTTTTTGATCGGTATGGGCATTCGGCAAACCCATGCTTGGTGCGGGCTTACGGATAAATTCCGTCAACCATCGGAGCGAATCTGAGCAAATGCATCTCGATCAGCGTTTCTCTAAATATATACCATATACATATATTTGTAAATGCAGAAATATGCGGGATGTATGGCAGGGATGCCCAAGGATGGTTTCCCCGATTATCATCCCATGATACTGTTCGTGCTACCAGTCGGTATCGTTTAACGTCGATAGTGCGCTTTCGATGGGCTCTGTCAGGGAAAACGACAAGCTGCAAACCCGTATTGGCGGGGCTTGCGGCTGTTATCTTAGAAAAACCATCGGTTTTGATACCAGTCATTTGACGTGACGAAATGTAATATTATGTGCATGAACTCCCTTGCATAGCGCCCCGAATGTGCCATAGTGCGTTACAAATTGACGCTATGTATCGCCCGCGTTGGTCTCTTGTTGGCCGCCGTAGAGTGTCTCCAGATAGGCGGCGATGTCCTTGTCGCGCGAGGGAATGTACTCCGTGTAGGTGTCCATCGTGATGACGACAGAGGCGTGCCCGAGACGCTCTTGAATGTCCTTCGGATACCAGCCTGCGGCAAAAAGCATTGTGGCGTGAAGATGGCGGATTTGGTGCATACGAATGACCGGAAGGCCGAGCTTTATGCAAAAGCGCTTGAGTGTACCGCCGATGTCCACGGACGTTTGGAGACTGCCGTCACGGCGGCAAAAGAGTGCGTCTTTGACGGGTACGCCGTCTTTCAATGCGTCTCTAACCTTTTGTGCACGATATGCCTTGATTTCTGTTGCGAGACTCTTCGGCATCTCGATTGCGCGCAAACTACGCCGCGTCTTTGGCGCTGCAGTTTGCGCGCGCCCGCCGAAGCGAACGGTCGTGCGGCGGATCGTGACGCGCGTGCCGTCAATGTCACTCCAACAAAGACCGCAAATTTCCCCCGCGCGCATCCCTGTATAGAGCGCGATGGACAAGATGAGCGCCAGCATTGGCTTTTGTCGCCGCGCCGCCTCGATCGCCCGCTGCACATCCGTCAAAGTCGCCGCGCGCACATGGCGCTGCGTCTTTGACGCGCGTATGCCGTCAGCCGGATTCTTTGCGATCAGACCGTCCGTGACAGCTTGCCGAAGCGCGGATTTCAAGAGCTTCAGCGTGTTGGTATCTGCATCTTTGGCGACGGCACGGACGTGCATCGGCGAGAGCGCTGCAAGGCGTACGCCTCCGATCTGTGCGGCGAGCTTGCAGATGTAGCACCGATACTGCACGAGCGTCGTCTCACGGACTTGCCCGACTTTGCAGGTGTCAAGCCAGAGTGTCAGATATTCGGCGACCGTTAGCCGATCAGCATCCAATGCGGCCGATGTCCAGTGTGCTTGCTGCAGTTCGCTCTTCTTGCGGATCGCTTCTTCTTTTGTTCGAGCCGTGCGGCTTTTCCGCACGGCTCTTCCTTCGGCGTTGTAGCCGACGGTCACTTTTGCAATCCAGCGGTTTTTTCTTTGGTCAAAATAGATCGTTCCTTCTCCGTTGCCGCGCTTCATCCAAAAGCCCCCTTTCCCTGTGTATATCCTGTGGAAAAGACTGTGGATAAAACTTGATCGGCGAGGCTCGCAGGTTGGTTTGCGGTACCCTTTGCGGTGCATATATGCACCGCAAAGCGACCTGCAAACCGCACCCATATATTAAATAAAATAAAACAAAACAAAAAAGCATTAGGGACGGGCAGCAAGATAGGCCTGCAAGATTCGCTCCAACATCTCCCGTTCGTCGGGCTTGAGCAGGGAAAGAGAAGGAGAAGAAGGCCCCCCCCCCCGCGTCCCTTCCAAGAGGAACAATGGAGACGTATCAAGGACATGAGCAAAAGGAACGATCTGCGAGGCTGTCAGTTCTCTTTTTCCTGCCTCGTAGAGTGCGATGGTCGGACGAGAGAGCCCCACTTTTTCAGCGAGTTCCGCTTGTGTCATTTTCCGGGCGCGTCGCGCTGCGCGTATGTTGTCACCGATCGACATAAGGCCGTACCTCCTCATGCTGTATTATAGCACCACGCGACGCGTCGCGCTACAAAAAGCTATGCCGCGAAATGTTACTCTATGTAACTAAAAAGGGCGAAAATGACAGGATTTCGTCAAAAAACTCCGGAATTTATCCGTTACATGACGTTGCGTAATGTAACAATATGAGGTAAGATAAAGGCGAAAGGAGTGCTGAAGATGGATGAAGTTTTTACGATGACACCTTTGGAGTATAGCAAGAGGACGCGCATCGGCATCGGAACGATTCGCCGCCTCGCTAAGGTGAAGGGGTTCCCGACGGTTCGGGTGGGGCGAAAGATGCTGATCCCGGTCAAAGCGGCAGATGCATGGATTTTGGCAGCGGGTGAGGTGCGGGGGAAGTGACGCATGAATTATCTGTCAGAAATCCTTGGGTTTCATCGACAGCTTTTATTCAAGCCCTTGTCTGCTCGTGCGATGGCATTCTGGTACGTTCTCATGTACTATGGCAATGCAGCGCATTGGCAGTGGCCAATCATTTTGTCAGAGAGTTTGCTGCGGGGAGTTTTAGGGCTGTCACATCGGCAATTTTTGGACGCGCGGCGCGAGCTTGTTTTGGGGGGATATATTTTGCATAAGCCCCGCGCGGGAAGGCGTGCGCCGGAGTACGTCGTTTTGTCTCAGGAGACGAAGAATGTTGTGCATCGCATGGCGCTGGAGAGCCTCATGGATGCAGAGAGGGAGTTGATTCGAACATGACCGTAGATCATAGGCTCCTTCGATGGTTCGCCCGACATCCGGGCGAGGCGGTCAAGGAAGCGGATATTCGTCATGCGCTGGATATGTCACATGGGACGTTTCATCAGGTGCGAGCGCGGCTTTTGAGAGCGGGGCTTTTGACGCGCGAGAAGGTCGGCGTTCTTTATGCCTATACGCTGCCGCCCGAGGTCGCAGCGGTGTTTGACGCTGCGCCGCCGAAGGCGGCGGCTGCGCCGAAGGCAGCGGCGCCCGCGCCGCTTTCGGGCGGCAAGGCGCTGCCGGAAGCGGATGAGCCTCTGCCGGATTTGTCCGGGGTGTATGCGGATTGGTCGGATGTCGAGGACGCGATCCTCGCGCTTTCTGTGGACGTGTCTTTTTCGGTGATAGAGGATCGTCTTACGGTGGAGAGCTGCGATGGGCTGCATGAGGATGTTTATGGTATCACGAATGACTGGAATGGTATCACGTTGGAGCTTTTTACGAGCGAATAGGAGAGGTGTCATGAGGGTGTTTATCAATCCCGGCCACGCGCCGGGCGGCGTGCCGGATCCCGGTGCGATCGGAAATGGTATCGTTGAGGCGAAGATTGTAGATCAAATCGGTCGGCGCGTCACGCATTATTTGTGTGAGGCTGGTCTTGAGGTTTATTGCTTGCAGTCGGATAATGTCGGCGGCGGCATCGGTCTTTCTGTGACGGCGGAAGCGAACCAATGGAATGCGGACTGCTTTGTGTCGATTCACGCGAATAGTGCTTCTGACAGTTTCGCGCATGGCGTGGAGACGTTTTGTTATGCGCGGGGCGGGGCGAGTGAGGCGCTTGCCGAGTGCATCCAGTCGCAGATGGTCGGGGCGCTTCCTCTGGCGGATCGGGGCGTGAAGGAGCGGCCGGGGCTTTATGTCCTTTGTCATACGGAGATGCCCGCGGTTCTTGTCGAGGTCGGCTTTTTGTCGAACGAGGGCGATGCGGATCTGATGAAGGCGCGTTGGGATGATATGGCGGCGGCGATTGCAAGAGGTGTGACGGATTGGGAGTTGACGACGTTTTTGGATGATGCCGATTTGAACGATGTCGATTAAAACTTTTTATTTATAAAAAGCCTTTGCCGCGCGGCAGGAGAAGCCGCGCGGCTTTTTTTGGTGCGCTGCCGGGCGCGGTCATGGACGACCGCGCTTTTCGTCGTAGCGTGATGCGGTGCTTTGCTGCGAGCAGGGGCGATAGTTCCCGACCGAAGCGCAAGCGTAGGGAGAGGAATTGTCGCCCCTGCGGCTCGTGGGGCGACTTTGGAGACGCGAGCGCCGGACGTGGATAGGCTCGGTCGAGGTTTCGCCCCGCGAGGCGCTTGCGCCGTGCCCCGCGAGGCACCCCATCTTGCGCTCCTTTGTGCCGGAGCGGGGCAGTGTCCGCGCGAAGCGCGGCGGCGTAGCCCCCTTCCCCCCCTCGCTCACTTGGATGCGCTTTTCCTTTTCCCCCGAGCGCAGTCCGTTTTTCTGCCCCGGCGCTGCGCGTGGTAAAAGCACGCGCAGCTCAGGCGTGCGGTCGGCTTGGTGATACCATTGGCCAAGGTGCCGACCGCTGGCCCCGTCTGGCAGAAAAACCCTGCCGGAGCGCCGAAGGCGCGTGAGGCCGAGCACGGGCGGGGGATGGGGGGGAGCGCGAGGGGGGGAAGGGGGCGAAGAGGTGGACAGGTAGCACGGGCAAGGGATTGACACTCTGCAGCCGCTGCGCCGGAAGAAGTCTCCGGGCTTCTTCCTGTCCGCCGTCCGAACGGCGGCGCAAGCGCCTCGCGGGGCAGCAGGGCGAGGCGAGAGGCGGGCGACGGAGTGGCGGCGCGTATATCGCTATCGTCGGTGCTGTTTCTTCAAATGGTATCAGATACCGAAGTGGGATTTGCCAGTTATTTGCAGCTGTGGTATAATTGGTATCAGATGCAAGGAAACCCCTCTGTGTCAGCAGAAAACCACATAGCGAAGGTTGACAGCCTTACCCGCATGATCTTTTCGGCTTTGGTATCATGAAGCCAAGAGATAGGCTGTCAACCGCAGCAGCCCCCTCGCGCTTGACGGCGCGAGGGGTTTGTTGCTTTTGACGGTACGCTGCAGGAAAGGAGATGAATGGCATGGCAGTCACTCGCAAGGACAAGACGACTTCGATTCTGATCGGCGTTGAGACGGGCACGGATAAGTTCGGTAAGCCGACGTATTCGACGCGCGTGGTTTCGGGCGTAAACCCGGAGATCACCGACGACGACGCTTTCGAGATCGGCAAGCAGATCGCTGAGCTGCAGAAACATACGCTCGGCGCGATCGAGCGCAGCGATAAGGCGAAGCTCGCAGAGTAAGCAGGTGTTTTCCTGCAGGTGAAGGAGGTGCAAAGACATGGCAGACATTCTGAAGATGGTGTTTAAGGTCACGGATACGCAGACCCATACGCTCTCGCTGAAGGATCCGAAACCCGGACTGACGAAGGCGGCGGCGCAGACGGTGGCGCAGTCGATCATTGACAAGCACGCAATTGTCACGAAGGGGCTTCCGATGAAGGGCCTCAAGGCGGCGTTTATCCAGCGTGTTCAGGACATCGAGCTGGCGTAAGGGGGCAGCGCGATGGAAGAGACCATTTTGACGGCTGTTTCGGCCGTCGGTTTCCCCATCGTCGTGACGTTTTATCTTTTGACGCGGATTGAGCGTTCGATTGACAAATGCACGGCGGCGATCAATGAGCTTGCGAAGGCGTACGCTCGCAGCGAGCGCAAGCAAGGCTCTTGACAGGTAGACCAAGCGAAACGAAAAGCATCCGGCAAACGCGCTTTTGTCGGATGCTTTTTTGTTTGCCGCTATGGCTGCAGCGGCGAAAAAGGCGTGAGGTTTATCCCCTGTCATGAAATATACGGGGCTTGTAGCCGCTCTGAGGCGGTCGTTTTTTGGTGCAGCGGGCCGAAGGTGCGCGTTTTTTGCTTGTTCGCGTGTGTGCAGCGGTTTTTGTTGTCTGCTGCTTTGTACGCGCGGGCGAGACTTCTCCGGGGGATTTTTCTCTGTTTTGTACGCCAGAGCGAGACTTCTCCGACGGACTGCCTCGCTCTGGCGGCTGCGCGTCGCCGCCCCGGGACTGGGGGCAGAGCCGCCGGGACGCTTCCCGGGACAACGCCCGCAGTCCCACGACGGCCACGCGCAGCGAGGCGAACCCGACAGCGCCCGCGTCTATGCGCCCGCTGTCAAATGTCGCTGGAAATGCCTCTCAGATGGCGCACAGACGCGCCAAAGGGTGCATCGTATATCTAGCCTAGGGGAAGGGCCTACCGCCTCGCACAGGCGCTCTGAAGAAGCGAGGGGCGTTTTGGCGCGGGCGGCGCGGCAAAAGCCGCCGGGACGCTTCCCGGGACAAGGCCGCGCCGAGAGGATGCCCACGCCAAAAGCCCCAGCGGCAGGGGCTTGGCCGAGATGAGCGACATTCGCGCGGCGCGGCCGTCGCCTGCCTTGCAGCGCTTCGGGCTGTCCCACAGGGGCGCGGGGGAGCCGTTCGGACGGCGGACAGGAAGAAGCCGAGAGACTTTTTCGGGCGCAGCGGCTGCAGAGTGTCAATCCCTTGCCCGTGCTACCTGTCCACCTCTTCGCCCCCTTCCCCCCCTCGCGCTCCCCCCCATCCCCCGCCCGTGCTCGGCCTCACGCGCCTTCGGCGCTCCGGCAGGGTTTTTCTGCCAGACGGGGCCAGCGGTCGGTACCTTGGCCAATGGTATCACCAAGCCGACCGCACGCCTGAGCCGCGCGTGCTTCCACCACGCGCAGCGCCGGGGCAGAAAAACGGACTGCGCTCGGGGGAAGAGGAAAAGCGCATTCAAGTGAGCGAGGGGGGGAAGGGGGCTACGCCGCCGCGCTTTGCGCGGACACTGTGCCGCTCCGGCACAAAGGAGCGCAAGATGGGGTGCCTCGCGGCACACTCCCCCGCGCCCCTGTGGGACGGTTCTCGCTCCGGCGTTTTCTTGTCCGGCACTCGCGTCTCCGAAGTCGCCCGGCATCGAGGCGCGGCGCATCATGCGCCCGCACGCTTTGCGCCCGTTCGCACACGCTTCGCGTGCCGCTCTCGGACGCTAAGCGGCGTTCGCAAGGCGCGCCGCGCCTCGATTCGTCTTGGCACCGCTTCACGCTACGACACCGCGCGGTCGTCCATGACCGCGCCCGGCAGCGCCGACGATGGCGGCGCGTTTGGGCTGCAGATTTTTTCCCGCTGCAGTTTTTGGTTTGCGCGAGCGAAAAAGAAAGGGCAGCAAGGTACTACCTTGCTGCCGCCAAAGGGAGCGTATCGCCGCCCAACGTGTCAAGGGCAAGCCGCCGCAGGCGGTGCGCCCTTCGGGCGCTCCCTTGACACTGCAGCGAGGCGGTCGCTCTCTGATATCAAAGCGCCGCCCGTGATACCAAAATGATACCAGTCGCCATATCGCGCCGCCGGGGTTGGTCGCTCGTTGGTCGCTGCGAGAGAAAATGACAAGCCACAAGTCCCGCTGCAGCGGGGTTTGTGACTTGTACCATAGAAAAACCATCGGAATAATTGTTAAAAGTCGCAATTTTCCATTGACAAATGCAAAAAATATGCGATACTTAGAATTAATAGGAAGATTATCTACCCTATAGATTTTATCTATGATAACCACCATTGTGAAAGAGGTGCATACTACATGGAAAAGCAGCAGTTGGCAGAAGAGATGGCGAAGATCGTCGGTGCGGAGAATGTTCAGTCGAAGGAAGAGGAACTTTATTCCTATGCCTACGATGCGACGCCGGGTCATATCTACATGCCGGACGTCGTCGTCAGCCCCGGCACGACGGAGGAAGTCTCGAAGGTCTTGAAGTTTGCAAATGAGCACAAGATCCCCGTCTACACGCGCGGCTCCGGCACGAATCTCTCGGCGGGCACGGCGCCTTTGAAGGGCGGCATCGTCCTCTCCATGCTCCGCTTCAACAAGATCATCGACGTCGATCTCGAAAACCTCATCGCTGAGGTCGAGGCGGGCGTCATCGTGCAGGACATCAACGACCACATCGCGCAGTTCGGGCTCATCTACCCGCCCGATCCGGGCACGGTCAAGACGGCGAGCCTCGGCGGCACGATCGCGGAGAACTCGGGCGGTCTGCGCGGCTTGAAGTACGGTATCACGAAGAACTATGTGCAGGGTCTTGAAATCGTCCTCGCGAACGGCGATGTGCTGCATACGGGCGGCAAGAACGTCAAGGACGTCTCGGGCTACGACATGACGAAGCTCTTCACGGGTTCTGAAGGCACGCTCGGCGTCGTCACGAAGGCTCTCTTGAAGCTCGTTCCTGCGCCGGAAAAGACGAAGAGCATGGTCGCGATCTTCGATACGATCGAGGATGCGGGCCGCGCCGTCTCGGGCATCATCGCCGCGAAGATCATCCCTGCGACGCTCGAAATCCTCGACAACGCGACGATCCGCACGGTCGAGGACTTCATGCACGTCGGACTGCCGACGGACGCCGACGCGATTCTCCTCATCGAGGTCGACGGTCATCCGACGGTCGTCGAGGACGAGGCGGACAAGGTCATGAAGGTTCTGGAAGAAAACAACGCACGCGAAGTCACGCTTGCCCGCGACGCGAAGCACAAGGAACAGCTCTGGACGGCTCGCCGCATGGCGCTTCCGTGCCTTGCGAAGCTGCGCCCGACGACGTTCGTCGAAGATGCGACCGTTCCGAGAAGCAAGATCCCGGCATTCCTCGCCATCGTCAAGAAGGCGGCGAAGGATCACAACGTCACGATCGGCACGTTCGGCCATGCAGGCGACGGCAATATGCACCCGACGATCGTCTGCGACCTGCGCGACGAAGAGGAGACGAAGCGCGTCCATGAGGCGATGGACGACATCTTCCGCGGTGCGGTCGAGCTGGGCGGCACGCTCTCGGGCGAGCACGGCATCGGTCTCGGCAAGCTGCCCTGGATGGAGCTGCAGCACGGCAAGGAAGGCATGGAGGCCATGCGCCAGATCAAGCGCGCACTCGACCCGAACCTCATTCTGAACCCGGGAAAATTGATTGGAGAGTGCTGACCTATGGCTGAAGATACGAAAAAGTTTACGGCGGCAGACCTGAACAAGCACGACACATCGCTCCTCGCTGACATCGAGGACGCGATGGCAAACTGCATGAAGTGCGGCAACTGCCAAGCCGTCTGTCCGATTTACCGCGAGACGAGAAAAGAGCAGATGGTCGCGCGCGGCAAGATCTCTCTGATGCAGGGCTATCTCTCGGGCAAGGTGCCCATCTCGGCGGAGTTCGACCACATCATGGCGATGTGTCTGAACTGTAAGAGCTGCGCGGCGAACTGCCCGTGCGGCGTCGCAGCCGACGAGCTGATCCTGCGCGGCAGGAACGCCGCTGTCAAGGCGCGCGGTCTGCATCCGATCAAGAAGAACGTCTTCCGTCTCCTGCAGAACCGTCCGCTCTTCGATGCGGCGCTGAAGCTCGGCGGCATGTTCGGCTGGATGTCCTTCAAGGAAGTGCCGGGCAAGAATGCTGTGAAATCGCGCCTGCCCATGCCGGGCATGGATCCGAACCGCGCGACGCCGCCTTTGGCGTCGCGCCCGCTGCGCAGCCAATATCCCGAAGTCATCAAGGTGGAGAACCCCAAGTTCCGCGTCGCCTTCTTCACGGGCTGTACGATCAACTACATGTACACGGACATGGGCGACGCCGTCATCGACGTCCTCAAGGCGAACGACATCGAGGTCGTGCTGCCGTCGAAGCAGCACTGCTGCGGCACGCCGATTCATGTATCGGGCGCCTTCGACCTCGCGAACCAGCTCGCGCGCAACACGATCCGCGTCTTCGAAGCTCTCGACGTCGACTACATCATCGGCGCCTGCGGCTCGTGCGTCGAAGCCTTGAAGCACTATCCCGAATGGCTCAAGGACGATCCCGAATGGCGTCCTCGCGCCGAAAAGATGGCGGCGAAGGTACGAGAGATCAGCGAGCTTCTCATCGAGAAAGGCTTCCGCACCGACAATCTCTCGCCCGTCAACAAGAAGGTCACGATGCACGATCCGTGTCACATGATCCGCGGTCTTGGCATCACCGAGCAGCCGCGCAAGGTCTTGCAGGCGATCCCGGGCGTGGAATTCGTCGAGATGAAAGAGCACGACCGCTGCTGCGGCTCCGGCGGCTCCTTCTGCATGGCGCACTATGAGATGAGCCGTGAAATCAACGACAGGAAGTGCAGCAACATCACCGCGACGGGCGCAGACCTCGTGGCGACGAGCTGCCCGAGCTGCCGCATGCACATCACGGACGGCATCGTACACAACGATATGCCGCAGGTCGTCTACCACCCCATTCAGATCCTCGCCGAATCGTATCGCGGTGCGGCGGCACACTGAATTTCACCCATAATAATGTAGAAAAAATCCCTTCCGCTGCAGTTCATTTCTGCATCTGGAAGGGATTTTTCATGGTTTGTTGTATAATGAATAAGGAAAAGGCTTCCTGCGTGGGCATAAGAAGATCGAACCAAAGGAGAACATGTTCCTATCGTATGCCGTTCATTCAATCGACGATATGCTTGCCCCCGTAATAATGCGTTCGCCAATAGTCGCTTGAAAGCTCATCAATGCGCACGCCCTTGCTCGTCGAGGCATGAATGAATCTGCCGCTGCCGAGGTAGATGCCGCAGTGCGAAGCGCCGGCTTCGTACGTCTCAAAAAACACGAGGTCGCCTTCGACAAGTTCCGTCGTGCGAACGCTTTTTCCGAGCTTGAATTGTTCATCCGCCGTGCGCGGGATCGTCAGACCGTTTTCTTTGAAAACATATTGCAGGTAGCCCGAGCAGTCAAACGCTTTTGGCGTTGTGCCGCCGAATTTGTACGGTGTGCCGATATATTTTTTTGCCGTCGCTATGACGCCTGCCACCTTTGTGCGCACGAGGAACGGGCGGCTTTCCGGCGGCTTCTTCAGACGCGGTTCCAATACGGGGATCTTGCCGCTGCCCGTCGCTGCATTTCCTGCGGGATTTGCGTCGGCGGCGTTCGTCACATCGCTTGGCGCGGGACTCGCCGCCGGCGTATTCGCCGCGCCGCTCGGTGCAGGCCGTACATCGGCGGGGACGCCGTCTCCTTGCGCAGGGTGCTTTTGCAGGCGGTTCCACGTCTCGCGGTCTACGACGCCCGTTTCCTTCAGCCGCTCAGCGCGTTGGAATGCGAGTACAGCGTTCTTCGTGCGGCTGCCAAAAATGCCATCCGGCTCATCCGTGAGATAGCCGGTGCGTTTCAGCTCCTTTTGCAGTTTGAAAACATCGTGTCCGTGGGAGTTCTCCGCAAGAATCGGCGCGGCAGAAGCCGTACCCGCCGCCAAAAAGACGGCAAGCCCGAATACGAGAAAAACTTTGCGCAAACGACGCAGGCGCATAAAAACCATCCTTTCCGTGCGGCGACCGCTGGGGCTGAATGTATCAAGGATACCTATATTTCTCAGTATACTGTAAAAACGCCGCTTTGGGAATATGGGATAAGAATTTTTGCGCCAGCGCATACCATTTGTCGGATGATTTTTTGCAATCTGCTATAATTATGGACGAAAAGGAGTGATACGCCATGAAGATTTTTCAAAATGATTGGGGAGAGCTGCTTGCCGATGAGATGAAGAAGCCCTACTATCAAGAGCTGCGCCGCTTCCTCATCGACGAGTATCGCACGCGCCGCATATTTCCCGATATGTATGCGATTTTCAATGCGCTTCATTATACATCCTACGCCGATACGAAGGTCGTGATCTTGGGGCAGGATCCCTACCACGGAGAGGGACAGGCGCATGGACTGTCTTTTTCCGTGCAGGCAGGCGTTGCGCCGCCGCCGTCGCTTGAGAACATCTTCAAAGAGCTGGCGAGCGACCTCGGCTGCCGGACGCCGAACAACGGCTGCCTTGCCCCGTGGGCGAAGCAGGGCGTGCTGCTTCTCAACACCGTATTGACCGTGCGTGCGCACGCCGCCGCCTCGCATCACGGGCATGGCTGGGAGACTTTCACCGATCGTATCATCGCGCTCCTCGCTGCGCGGGAAAAGCCCCTCGTGTTCATTCTCTGGGGTGCGCCTGCACGCCGCAAGAAAGTAATGATCGCTGCGCCGCCGCACGCCGTAATCGAATCGTCGCACCCAAGTCCGCTCTCCGCCCACCGCGGCTTCTTCGGCAGCCGTCCCTTCTCGCGTGCCAACGCTTTCCTCGAAAGCACGGGGCAGACGCCCATCGACTGGCAGCTGCCCGATGTATGAACCCGGCGACTTCATTTTATCGGTGTTTTCTTGAAAAATCTCCGAGAACATAGTATCATAATTGTGCATATAGCTTACTTCGTTTTGGAGGGTATTTTCGATGGGAAAGAGCATATTTTCGCGGGCGGGGCTGATTACCTCGGAGGATAAGAAAGACCTGGAAAAGCGAATCGAAGAACTGGAGCAGGCATTGGGCGATGTGCATGACGTGCGCCGCCAAGCCGAGCGCGATGCGATGCGCCGTGAGCGTGCTGTCATGAGCCGTATCGACGACATCGAGCGCTCGCTCGCGAGCCGCTTAGACACGATGGAGGCAAATCTTGCGCGGGAGATCGCTTCTGTCGCGAGGAGCCTTTCGCGTGACCTTGCGGCTTTTCGCATCAACCCCGCTGTCGATACGAGCGCTCTCGGGACCATGATGCAGAAAGAGATCGCGCGTCAGATCGCCGTGATGCGCGCCGCGCAGGAAAAGGGGGCGCAGGATCTCAAAGACTCGCTCGCGCGTACGCTCGAATATGTGGCAAGCGCACAGGAGCAGGGATTCACCGATATTTTGAAGCGTCATGCCGCCATCGAGATCGGGCTTGTAGAGACAGCGGGGCAGATCGCCGAGGACATCGAGCGTGAGCACGAGGCGCTCTCCGGGCATTTGGCTTCGCTCGATACGGCGCAGCGCGACAGCGGCGAAGCGGCGAAGGTGCGCGAACGCAAGCAGGACGAGCAGACGCATCAGCTGCAGCAGTTCCTGCAGCACGTCGCATCCGCGCTCGAAACGCTCGCGACGAAAAAAGACATCGACCTCGTCGAAGGGCTCCTGCGCCTGCAGGAAGCGAATCAAAGGGCGCAGAGCATGATCGAAAGCGGCAAAGAAGCGGCACAAGAAGAGCCGTCGTCGCTGCTCGCCGAAGAGAAGCCCGCATCCGTCCTCATTTTGCCGCATGGAGTGAAGCGCTCTTGAGCAGCTTTGCGGCAAGCGCCGCTTTCTCGCGTGCCGCCGCTGACTGTGCGGCACGCGCCGCTCGGATGGCTCTCGATGCGCCGCCAAAGAAGAGAGCCGTGCAAAATCCTGTGCGCGGTCTGCGCGTCGCCGTACTCGCGAGCGGCAGCAAGGGCAACGCAGCGTACATCGAGCTTGACGGCACGCGCATCCTCATCGACGCCGGCGTGAGCGCGCGGCGCATCACACGCAGTCTGCGCGATCTCGGCGTCGATCCCGCCGATCTCGACGGCGTATTCATCACGCACGAGCACAGCGACCATATCAAAGGGCTGCCGACGCTTCTGAAAGAATATCGGCTGCCGCTCTTCGCGCGTCCTGCGACCCTTCGCGCCATAAAAGAGAGCATCGCTGTGCCGGAGGATACCTTCTCCCCGCTCGTGGGCGACGTCATGCTCGGCAGCGTCTCCGTCAAGAGCTTCGGCACCCTGCACGATGCCGCCGCTCCCGTCGGCTATACCGTCTGCGGCAGCGAAAAGTGTGCGCTGGCGACGGACCTCGGCTTCTTGACGGAAGACGTCATGGCTGCCATCGAAGGCGCGGACGCGCTGATCCTTGAGGCGAACCACGACCGCGACCTCCTGCAGCGCGGCTCCTATCCGTGGCGCTTGAAGCAGCGCATCCTGTCGAACCGCGGGCACCTCTCAAACAGCGCGGCAGCGTGGGCGCTCGTGCGGCTCAAGAAGCGCCCGAGCGCCGTCTTTCTCGCGCATATCAGTCAGGAGAACAACCGCCCCGATCTCGTCGAAGAGACCGTGCAGACGATCCTGCATCAGCAAAACGTCCGACAGGGAAATATCCTGCTCACAGCGCAGGACGTCCCGACTCTCTGGGGATTTGCCGACGAAATAGCCGCAAAAGAAAATTTATAGATAAAGAAAGTATTTATCAATAAAAGCCCGAAAGACAGCGTTCTTTAGAGAAAAAGTCCGTTTTTCGAGCTTTTTCGCATTTTTAGTTATCTTTTATTTGCATTTCACTTTTTGGAATGCTATGATAGAAACTGAGCTGAGAGGCGAGCAGCGCTCACGAGGAAACATGGACACTCGGAGAAGCCTCCTCGGGATCTTGGCTCGAAGCCAAATTTCTATCTATCTTAAAGGAGGAGTTTCTCATGAAGAAGACTCTCACAGCAGCGCTGACGACAGCGCTTGTCGTCGGTGCAGCATCGACGACGTTCGCAGCAGCGAACCCCTTCAGCGATGTCCCGATGGATCATTGGGCGTACGACGCAGTCGCACAGCTTGCCGACGACGGCATCATCGAGGGCTACGGCGACGGCTCGTACCGCGGTCAGAACGAGATCACGCGCTATGAGATGGCGCAGATGGTCGCAAAGGCGATGGCAAAGGAAGATCAGGTCAACGCCCAACAGAAGGCGATGATCGACCGCCTTGCCGCTGAGTTCAGCGAAGAGCTGAACAACCTCGGCGTGCGCGTCGCCAATCTCGAAAGCCGCATCGACAACGTCAAGTGGACGGGCGAACTGCGCTATACGTATTCGAATGAAAATCATGATACGTATGCGGATAAGAACACGAATCGGCTTCGCTTCCGCATTCATCCGCAGGCGACGGTCAATGACCATTGGAAGGTCAAGGCGCGTCTTGAGGCGAATACCCGTGCGGAAGAGGATTCGGGCGCCACGGTTCAGCTCAAGCAGGCGTATGCGATGGGTCACTATGGCATCACAGACATCAACGCCGGTCTTATGCCGATCTACACGGAGCAGGGCGTTGTACTCGATGACAACATCACGGGCGTTGCCGTGACGGTCGGCAAGGGGCAGAACTTCTCCGGTACGCTGACGGCGGGTCGTATCAATATGGACGACACGGCTGTCAATTGGAAAGGCAGCACGGATGTAGATGTTGATAAGGAATCGGCGGCTCTCTTGGGCTTGAACCTCAACTGGAAGCCGACGGACAAGCTGACGTTTGTCGGCGAGTACTATCGCTTGGGGGCGCATAATTGGTTCGTCAAGTATGGCAGCGGTGATACGGGCACGGTTCAGAATATCTGGGGCTTGGGCGCGACGTATATGTTCGACGAGAATGTCAGCATGAACGGCGGCTATTGGAAGAACCAGAATTTCAACGATTCTAGGCTTGCTCACAATATGCCTGAAACTTCCGATCATGCTTGGAACGTCCAGCTCAACTACAAGGGTGCGCAGAAAGAGAATGCACGCTCCTTCGGTCTCTACGCTGCTTATCGCTATCTTGGTCATGGCGCATCGCTCGCTCCGACCTTCGATGGCGCGAAGTGGGGGCAGAAGGGCTGGGAAGTCGGCGGCAACTACACGTTCGCCAAGAACATCGTCGGCACGCTCGTCTACTTCAACGGCAAGGATATCGAGCTTACGACGAACGACAAAGTCAGCACGTTCTTCGGTCAGCTCCAGTACTTCTTCTAAGAGAAGGCGCTTTATCAGCTTCGGCTGTGAAAAAGCCCCCGCTTCGGCGGGGGCTTTTTGGTGTGTGCAGCAATCGTCGCTTCATTAAACTTTCTCCATCGCCATATCGAGCAGTATCATAACGGCGAAAAATTCGATATAATGATGAGAGGAGATTTTTCATCGAAGGAGGTTTTTCACATGGGGAAAAAGTGGATGCTCTCTCTTCTTGCGCTTGCGCTCTGTGTATTTTTCGTCGGCGCTGCGCCTGCGGAGGCGGCGAAGAAAACGAAGGAGAAGCCGGAGCGGGTGGAGCTTGTGCTTGTGCTCGACAAGAGCGGCTCGATGTCGGGGCTTGAGTCGGACACGATCGGCGGCTTCAATGCCATGATCGAGAAGGAGAGGAAGCTCGATGCGAAGGTCCATGTCACGACGGTGCTTTTCAGCGATGAAATGGATACGATCTACGATCGTGAGGATATCCGACGCATCAAGCCGCTGACGGATGAGGAATATGAGGTCGGCGGTACGACGGCGCTCCTCGACGCCGTAGGCTCGACGATCCTCAAGGTGTCGCGCACGCCGGGCATCGAGGAGAAGGGAACGAAGGTCGTATTCGTCATCATCACGGACGGCATGGAAAATGCCAGCGAAGAGTTCACGCAGGAGAAGGTCAAGGAGATGATATCCGACAAGCAGGAGAAGGCAGGCTGGGATTTCATCTATCTTGGCGCGAATATCGACGCAGCGAAGGAAGCGTCGAACATCGGCGTCAGTCAAAAGAACGCTGTGACCTACCGCAATACGGGATCGGGCGTTCGAAAGAATTTCGAAGCAGTCAGCGCCTACGTGGCAGAAGCCGTAGCCGCTTCAGATGCGGAGGAAGGCAGCTGGAAGGAGCATGTAGAAAAGGACGAGACGCGAGATTAAGCGTTTCGCTGGGATGAAAGCTGCATCGTACAAACCTCCGGCACTGGACGTTTGTACGATGCAGTTCATGTGAAACGATACGGTTCGAAGAAGACATTTTTCTAATCGCTTGCTTTATGGGTGGGCATATCCTCTGGGATTGTCTGCCTTTTTTATTTTATGAAAATGCTTCTATGCGCTCGCGTTCTTCGGTCTGCAATTCCTCGGCAAAGACCGCGAATCCCTGCAAGTCGTCTGTGTTGAGATAGTTTATATACGCCTTTCGGCGCTCCACAGGGATAACGATGGGTACCATATCGGCGAGAAAGCAGCTATAAACCATGAGCGCACGCCCCACACGCCCGTTGCCGTCGGGGAAAGGATGGATGCGCTCGAAAGCGATATGCTGCCGACAAACCGCCAGTACTTTATCCGAATCGGTCACAGCCGCCGTCATTTGCGCAGCGAGGTTGCCCAGCCAGTCCGTAAGTGCAACAGGGACGAGGTATGGCGGCGTTGGTGTAAAATCTGCGCCTATGATGAGGTTTGGGCGTTGTTTGAATTGCCCCGGCACGCTCTCAATCGCGTCTTTGCACAGAATCGCGTGTACTTCGCGAATGAGTGGGAGCGAAAGCGGCGCAGCCTCTTGCGTGCGCTCCACAAGGAACGACATGAACGCCTTGTAATTCAAGACCTCGTTCAGCTCGCGCATATCCATAGCGCGCGGGATGTAGCCGTCGACAAGAACGCTCTTCGTCTCTCCCTGCGTGAGCGTGTTCCCCTCAATCGCTGTGGAATGGTGCGCCATTCTTACCATGAGGTCACTGAGATAATCGGGTGAATACATCGCATGAGTTCCTTTCTGCCGCCTGCGTGCGGTTTTTTTATTGCTCGTCTTTCGCTGTCAATCGCTTCTCTTGGGCGCGCGCAATCTGCCGGATGCTCTTGTCGGGCGTGGGCAGATGCTCGGGCATGGTGCCGCCAAGCTCGGCGATGGTCTGGCGAACCTTTTTCCCTACGCCGTAATGCGTGGCATTGGCGTTCTCTTTGCCCTGCACTTCATCGCGGCGCAGCTTCTCTTCGGTTTGCGTTGCGCGGAAGAGGTTCGCGGCGAGTTCGGTGCTCCCCATGTGGTCGAGGATTTGCTGGCTCTTCTTCAAGCCTTTCCTCTTGTGGATGTCCTTCGCGCCCAAGCCGCCGTAAAGCCCTTTATACCCCGCGTTCTGAAATATGGCGTAATCCATGCGGCTTACCACTCCCGCGTCGCGGGCGGCAGCGGCAAGAGCTTTGTTGTGTTCGCGCATTTCATGACGGATGGCAAGCCGCTTCTGATCTTCGCTCAAGGAATCGTAATTCTCCACAAGTTCCTGTTGACGGGTCTTGACTGCGAAGTAGGTCTGTGCGAGAGCGACGGCACGCTTGCGCGGATCGCCGTTCATCGCGATGAGATAGCAGGCGTAGCGCGAAAGGTGGAAGTCCTCTATCTTGCGTTCTGCGCCACTGCCAAGGGCGACCATATCGTGCACGTGCACGAAATGGTCTGATGCCTTGATATTACTGGATTTGCAGGCGTCAATCGCTTTGTCGATGACCTTCTTGAAAAAACGGTATTCGTTGTATTCAAGTACAGGGATCAACTCGCGTGCCGTCCAATACTCATTACTCTGCTCGTCGAGGTGCTTGATGTCCTCGAACAGGGCTTCACTGATTTTCTCAATGTCTGTCATGTGAATACTCCCTTTCTTCGCTGGCGACAGGCGGCAGAGAGGCGGCTTCATGCTCTCTTCCAGTCGCTTTGTGCTTGGCGCTCTCAACACCGATTCAAGCGGATACCGTGCGATACTCCGAAGCTCTTCTAAACCCGTCGAATTCGACTAGGTTAAAGTTGCTGTTATGCAACTTCTCCCATATTCTCAGAGATTCAATCGTATTCTTTGTTTGTGCAGACAGAGGGCTGTTTGCGGACGATTACAATATCCCTCTCGTACCTTATGCGTAGCATATCAGTTGTTTCGTGTTTTTGCAATAAGATGTAGCATAAACATCGCTTGTCTGCCATTTGTCTATAAAGACACGGAAAACGGCTATGAGCGGCTAAAAAACGATTTTCTTCTTTGCGTGCTGCAATATACGCGAAGCTGGGCGGTACAAGGCTTCACGAAACTTTCATGCGAGATGGTAACAAATATGACAACATGGGAAAAAAATATCTGCTATAATGACTGCAATGAGAAATGAATTCAGCATGAACAGGAGCGATAGATATGAAAAAGGAATTGGACTTGACAAAGACGGTAGCAGAGCTTGTAGAGGAGTTTCCGGAGTTTCAGCAGGCGATGGCGGAGATCGGCTTTGCCGAGATCACGAATCCTATGGTGTTGAATGTCATGGGGCGTGTCATGACCGTGCCCAAGGGCGCTGCGGTCAAGGGGATGAAGCTCGAAGATGTCGTGCGGGAGCTTGAGGTGCGCGGCTTTACGATCAAGCAGGAAGAGACGTCGTCTTGCGGCTGCGGCGGCGCACATGAGGCGCATACCCACGCGCACGGCGAGGGCGGCTGTGCCTGTGCACATGCGGCTGCGGGCGCTGCGGCGGACGGTGAGACGACAGGACGCGCCGCCGTGCTCAAGGGCTTTTTGCAGCGTCTTTCGGAGGGGGAATCGCTTGAGACGGTGCGCGCGGATTTTGTCAAGGGATTCGCGAGCGTTTCCGCGGAGGAGATTTCCGCCGCCGAGCAGCAGCTCATCGAGGACGGCACGCCGATTCACGAGGTGCAGAAGCTTTGCGACGTTCATTCGGCGCTTTTTCATGGGCATATCGGCGGTGCGGCGCCTGCCTCAGAAGCCGCGCCGGATGTGCAGGCTTTGCCGGAAGGGCATCCGCTCGTGACGCTGAATCTTGAAAACAAGGGCTTGGCGGCGCTCCTCGAACGCTTGAAAGGCGCTTTGGAAAAAGGCGATGCGCCGTTGCTTGGCAGAGGTCTCGGCGAGCTTAACGCGATTTATTCGCACTACGGCAAGAAGGAATCGCTGCTCATGACGCTCCTCTATCGCTACGGTGTGACGGGGCCTTCGGGCGTCATGTGGGGGGTGGACGATGAGATCAAGGCGGAGCTTCGCGCTCTTACGAAGGCGCTTGCCGACGGTATCGCGGGTGCAGAGGAGCGCTTTCGTGCGTTCTTCCAGCGCATCAGCGACATGATCTACAAGGAAGAGCAGATCCTTTTCCCGCTGACGCTGCGCTTCTTCTCGGAAAAAGATTGGCTTATGATCTACCGTGATATGCCGGAATGCGGCGTTGCGTTCCTCGACAAGGCTCCGACGTGGGCGGCGGGCGATGCCTACGTCGCCGAAGCTGAGGCGAAGGAGCGCACGATGCTCGCCTCGGGCAGAGTGCGGCTCTCGACGGGTGAGGTCAGCTGCAAGCAGCTCGAAGCGATCTTGAACCTCTTGCCCGTAGATATCACTTACATCGACAAGGATGAGATGCTTCGCTTCTTCTCAAACCCCGGGCAGGTGTTCGCACGTCCGCGCCTCGCCTTGGACAGCAAGGTCTACAACTGCCATCCCGTGAACATCGTGCCGATCATCGAGCAGCTTGTCGCCGATTTCAAGGCGAAGAAGCGCGATCGCATGGAGATCTACCGCTACATCAAGGGCAAGCCCGTCGGCGTGCGTTACCTCGCTATCTACGATGAAAACGGCGAATACACGGGCGCGGTCGAACTGGTCGAAGATTTCTCCGAAGCATTGGAAAAATTTGCAGCAAAAAAATAACCCCCTGCACATACGAAAAGACTGCCGCACGCTTTTGGCGCACGGCAGTCTTTTTTGCGCGAGCAAGGGGAAATCGTAGGAATCTTTTTGCGGCGTTTTGCCGCAGGTCGGTAGGGTATGTCTGTTAGAGCGCCTTGGCGACGGATTCGCCGAGAGCCTCGCAGGCCTTGACGCCGTCGTCGTCGGGTGCATTTTCGACGATCACGCCGTCCGATACGAGCTTGGCGCCAGCCGCACGCGTGCGCTCCGCCCAAGCCTCCATCCAAGCGCCGGAACCCCAGCCATAGGAGCCGAAGAGACCGACGGGGACGCCCGAGAGTTTCTTTTCCGCTTCCGTGAAGAAAGGCTCGAACTCATCTTCTTCCAAGACTTCGTCGCCCATTGCGGGGCAGCCGAAGAGGAAGCCGTTGTAGTCTGCCATCTTGTCTGCGCCGAAATCACTGACCGTGAAGAGCTCCGCTTCTGCGCCGCCTTTTTTGGCGCCTTCGACAACGGCTTTCGCCATTTCTTCCGTATTGCCCGTACCGCTCCAATATACAACCGCTACTTTTCCCATTTGAAAGACCTCCTGATAAATATTTTTCCTGCAAAAGGCTGCCGCCCGGACGCTTTCTCAGACCGCTTCCAAAAGCTCCGCCATCGGCGTGCCGCGGCCAAGACGGGCGCAAAGGCGCTCCGTGCAGTCCGTATATCGCTGGAAGAGTGCGCGTGTCTCTTCCTCGTTTGCGTAGACTTTCCAGTAGCCCGCGCAAGCGAAATCACGCCCCTTGTTCTCGATGAAGCCCTCGACGTCTTCCGCCGGATAGCCGAGGAAGAGACCGACTTCATGCGGAAAACTCTTCTGGAGTTGGATGCGCATAGCCAGATACTCCAAATGCGACTCAAGCGCGTCGCCCGCACGGTAGCCAAAACGCGCCAACAGCGCCAGCACAGCAGGCTGCTCTAAGATGCGCTCCAAGAGCTTCCTGCGGTAGAAGAGCATGAGGACATACTCTTCGCCCTCCGTCAGGCGAACGGGTGTGATGCCTTTGCATTCGAAGCAAGGTGCATACGACTCCAGAAGCGCATCGAAATCATCGAAGCGGCTCTTCTGAAAAGAAACAAGGCTCGCGGGCTTGATTCCCGCGAATGTTGGCGCACAGTGGAAGCAGAGCATACGCTCAAAACCATCCTTACCCAAAATCATCACCTCCAGCAACATGCCTATAGCATAGCATATATGGTAATGATTTTCAATATGATAAGGGAAAGTTTTTCCGGAGAAAGGGCGCGTTCGCGGACGCCGCGCAAAATCGGATGCTTTAGGAAGCGCCGATAAGAGTCAGAGCGATTTTGCCAGCGTCTCGCCAAGCTCTTCGCAGGCTTTGCACCCGTCGTCATCGGGTGCATTTTCGACGGCGAGCCCGTCGGAAACGAGCTTGGCTCCCGCTGTGCGCACACGCTCCGCCCACGTCTCCATGAAAGCGCCGCCGCCCCAGCCGTAGGAGCCGAAAAGACCAAGCGGCACGCCCGAAAGTTTTGCCTCAGCTTCGACGAAGAACGGTTCGACGTAGTCTTCCTGCAGCTCTTCCGTTCCGGTCGCGGGGCAGCCGAAGAGGAAGCCGTCGTAGCCTGCCATGTCATCGACTTTGAAATCCTCGAAGCGCGTGAGCGTCACATCAGCGCCGCCCTTTTTGGCCCCTTCAGCGACGGCTTTCGCCATTTCTTCGGTATTGCCGCTGCCGCTCCAATAAACTACAGCCACTTTTTTCATACATATAACCTCCTGAACCATCTTCTGTGGAAGATATAACAGATAACTTTTCTCATAAAGAATATAGCATCTTTTGATACTGCCGTCAATCATTCCGAAAGGTTCCTGTCCGCCAATTTTCAAGAAGTTTTTTCCATAGGCAACACTTCGCGCAGCTTCTTTGCCACCGCTTCGGTTTCGATCGCCCGCATACATTCATTTGAACCGTGCGGACAGCGTGTCTTGCAGCATGGAGCGCACGGATACGGCGTTTCGATGAAGAAGTTTCGCCCGTGCAGGGGACCGTAGATCGTCGGCCGCGTCGGACCCCAGAGGCTCAGTGTCGCAAGTCCGACGGCGGCGGCGATATGCAGGGGACCGGTGTCGGGGCATAGGAGCAGCGTCGCTTTTTGCATCAGCGCCGCCGTCTCCAACAGGCTTGTCTCTCCTGCGACGGAGACGGCTGTGCCGCGCCATGCCTTTTGAAGCGCCGCTGTCGCTTCCTCTATGATGCGGCGATCGGCTGTGCTGCCGAGGAATACGATCTGTACCGTTTCGGGGAGCGCAGCGAGTGCGGCGACGAAGCGCTCGGGCGGCCATGCCTTGCTTTGCCATGTCGTGCAGAGGCTCACAAGCAGGATGGGACGGGAAAGCAAAATGCCGCGCGCGGCGAAAAATTGTGCGGCGAAGCCGGCGAGTGCGGCGGGCAGACGGAGCGTGATGCGCGTATCGGTGTGCTCGACGCCGAGCGGCGCGAGCGCGGCGAGGTAGCGGCGCACCTTATGCGGCTCCGTCATCTGCGGCGCTTTTTCGGTCATGAAGAAGCCGCCGCCCTCATGACGTTCGCGCACGCCGATGCGCCGCTTTGCGCCCGAGATACGCGCGAGGATGCCCGTCAGGAGAAGCCCCTGCACGTCGAGTACGATGTCGAAGCGGCGCGGAGCGAGGAGCGCGTGCGCCTCGCGCAAGAGGCGAAAGGCTTCTATGAGGCGTCCATGCGCGACGGCACGGTCAAAGGGACGCCTGTCCCAGACGATCCGTTCGTCGATGGCTGAACACGCGGCGAGCAGCTCATCGGCGGGCGGGCTGATGAGCCACGCGATGTGCGCTTTCGGCAGCGCCCGGCGCAGCGACGCAGCGACGGGCATCGCGTGAAGGACGTCGCCGATGGCGCTCAAGCGGATGATGAGGATGCGCGCGCGCGAAAGTTCCATGCCGCCCTCCTGTCTTAGCTGCATTTACGTTACGTGGAAATTCTGCTACAATACAATGGACGAATCGCTGATGAAATGTGTGCTGAAGCCGCCTTCAAGCGGCATCCTTCTGTCGCTTCCATACGTTGTTTGCATTCCCTATATTAACACAGGCGCGTGCTGCGCGCAAAGGAGAGATCGTCTTGCTCAAGGACTCCACCATACACGCGCTGACCAACGACATGGCGTACCGCAAGGGCTGCCGCTACTTCAAGGACGGACGTGTCACAAAGCTGCTGCGCCGTCCCGGCACTTCCATCTATGTCGCTTCCGTCGTCGGCTCGGAAGAATATGAGGTGCGTGCGCGTCTCGATAAGTCGGGGGAATCCGTTGAGGCTTACGACTGTACCTGTCCTGCCGCCGCACTCTACACGGGCGCCTGTAAACATGTCGTCGCGCTCTTGAAGGAGATTCAGACGAAGCAGGGCGAAATCGGCGGCGATTTGAGCCGCGACATGCCCACAGGACGGCTCTTCGAATGTTTCGCGCGCGCCCAAAGGCGTTCGCATCTGCAAGAGCAGAAGAATCTGCCGCCGGCGGCTCTTCGGGAAGCGCCGCTCTTTTTGGAGCCGCGCTTCTTCTTCGAGCGCCATTACGGACGCGCGACGTGCTGGCTGGAGTTTCGCATCGGACGTGAGCGGCTCTACATCGTGCGCAGCGTGCAGGAGTTGCTGCGCTCCTTCCTCGCCGGACGCAGCATCGAATTTGGCAAGAAGCTGACGGTTGATCCGCAGACGGCGGTCTTTGCTCCGGGCGTCTCAACAGAACTCTGGCGATTTCTTCTGCATATCTGGAAGGACGAAGAAAGCAGTCTCGTCTACAGCGAGCATTTCCGCTCCTTCGGCGCAGGCGCAGGAAGGCTCTTCGACGGCAAATCCTTGAAGCTCACGCCGAGCACGCTCACGCGCTTTTTTGCGCTCATGAAGGATACGCCCTTCATCGCCACGGTCGGCATGAAGGTCGAGCGCACTGTCCATGTGGAAGAGGGCGCACCCGCCATCTCTTTGGATTTCATGGAGCGCGGCGGCAGCGGTCGGCTCATGCTCTTGACAGACGATCTTTACCGACTGGACGAGGATGCGCGTTTTCTGCTCGCAAACGATACGATATACCATGCGCCGTCTGCCTTTTCCGCCGCTTTGCATCCCTTGCTCGAAGCCTTCGGCGCTTCGCGCTCGCTCACCGTCGCCGAAAAGGACGTTCCTGCCTTTTTTGGCACGATTCTGCCTGCGTTGGAAAAGATTGCCGAAGTGCATATCGCGCCCGCTTTAGCCAAACGCTACGAAATCATGCCGCTCACGGCGTCCATATACCTCGACTACTACAAAGACGGCATCGCAGCGCGTCCCGAGTTTCGTTACGACGAAGTGCGGTTCAATCCGCTCGTGGGCGCCGCGCCGCAGGAAGCGCCGAGCGGACGCCGGCTCATCCGCAGCACGGCGGAAGAGAACGCCATCTATGCGCTCTTCGACGCTTACGACTTCTTCCCCGAAGACGGCCGCTTCGTGCAGAGTGACGAAGAAAAGAGCTTCCTCTTCCTCGATGAGGCGCTGCCGGAACTTTCCAAGATCGCCGACGTCTACTATGCCGACGCTTTCCACGAAAAGCCCGTGCGCCGTATGCCGCCCGTGACCATCGGCGTTTCCGTCAACGACGAAAACCTCCTGGACGTGACCTTCGATGCGGCGCAGCTCGATTTCACCGAATTGATCGGCGTCCTGCGCGCCTACCGCGAGAAGCGGATCTACCACAGGCTCAAGGACGGTTCCTTCGTGACGCTCGGCGACCAACAGCTCGCAGGACTTGCGGACTTCATCGAGAGCATCGGCGTCAAAAAGGCGACGGACGCCAAAAACATCGAACTGCCGCTTCGCCAGGCGCTCTATCTCGACGCGCTCGCCAAAGAGGAAAAAGGCATTCGCCTTGAGCGGAGTAAGCGCTTCAAGAGCATCGTGCGCGACGTCAAGAATCCTGTCGATGCCGATATCGAACCGCCTGAGACACTCAAAGGCGTGCTGCGCGACTATCAGCAGACAGGCTTCTCGTGGCTCTCGACGCTCGCCGCCTATCATCTGGGCGGCATCTTAGCCGACGACATGGGGCTTGGCAAGACCCTGCAGGTCATCGCCTTTTTGCTCGCGCACCGCGAGGATGAAAAGCCGCCTGCACTCGTCGTCGCGCCGACGTCGCTTCTATACAACTGGCTCGAAGAGATCGAAAAGTTCGCCCCCGCCCTCAAAGCGGCCATCGTCGCAGGCACAAAGGCGGAACGCGAGGCGGCTCTTTCGCCCGCTCTGAAGGACGCCGACGTCATCATCACGACGTACCACATGCTGCGCCGCGACATTGAACTGTACGAAAAGGAGCGCTTCAGCCATATCTTCCTCGACGAAGCGCAGCAGATCAAAAACCCCGCGACACAGGCGGCAAAAGCAGTAAAAAGGCTCAAAGCCGACGCCGCCTTTGCCCTGACGGGCACGCCCATCGAAAACAGCCTGACGGAGCTTTGGTCGATTTTCGACTTCCTCATGCCCGGCTATCTAAGAAGCCGCAAGCACTTTCAGTCGCAGTTCGAGACGCCCATCGTACGCGCCAAAGATCCGCACGCGAGCGCCGACCTCCTGCGCTACATCTCGCCATTCATCCTGCGCCGTCTAAAGAAAGACGTGCTCGAAGAACTGCCCGACAAGGTCGAGCGCAAGATGACGAACGAGATGACCGACGAGCAGAGAAAAGTCTACAAGGCATGGTTCGTGCAGGCGAAAAAAGAGTTCGCCGCTGAACTCAAGGCACACGGCTTCGGCGAAATGCGCATCAAGATCCTCGCCATCCTCACGCGCCTTCGCCAAATCGCCTGCGACCCCGCGCTCTTCCTCGAAAACTATGACGGCGGTTCAGGCAAGCTCGATATGCTCGAAGAAGTCGTCTCCGACGCCGTCGCCGCCGGACATCGCATCCTCGTATTCTCGCAGTTCACGACCATGCTCGCCCGCATCGCCGAGCGTCTTGACGCGATGAATCTCGGCTATGCCTACCTCGACGGCTCGACGCCCGCCTTAGAGCGCGTGCGCCTCGTGCGCGACTTCAACGCGGGCGCAGAGCCGATCTTCCTCATCTCGCTCAAGGCGGGCGGCACGGGGCTGAACCTCACGGGAGCCGATATGGTCATCCACTACGACCCGTGGTGGAATCCCGCCGTTGAAGATCAGGCGACCGACCGCGCTTACCGCATCGGGCAGAAGAATAACGTGCAGGTGCTGAAATTCATCACGAAAGACACGATCGAAGAAAAGATCTACGAACTGCAGGAAAAGAAAAAAGCTCTGATCGACCAGATGATTCAGCCCGGTGAAAACTTCCTCACGAAACTCTCTGAAGAGGAGATCACCGCACTTTTCCAGTGAACTTTCGGGACAAATATCCTTGCGCCTTACAGAAATCTAGCCAATCGCTGCCTGTAAAATCAGAGCAAGCCGAAACATGACAGCACATTTTTCCATGAGGAGGCAAGAACATGCAGCGCACGATCATTCACGTCGATATGGACGCCTTCTTCGCCGCCATCGAGCAGCGTGAGCATCCGGAATACCGAGGAAAGCCCGTCATCGTCGGCGGGCTTTCCTCGCGCGGCGTCGTCTCGACTGCATCCTACGAAGCGCGGCAAAGCGGCGTACACTCGGCGATGCCTATGGAAACGGCGCGTCGCCGCTGCCCCGACGGCATCTTTGTCCAAGGCAGCTATGCGCTCTATGCAGCCGTCTCCGCCGAGATCTTCGCCATCTTCCGCCGCTACTCACCGCTCGTCGAGCCGCTCTCCATCGACGAAGCCTTCTTAGACGTCACAGGTATGGAGCTTCTTACCCCATCGCCGCGCGACTACGCCGAAAAGCTCAAGGCGGAAATCCTGCAAAAGACCGCTCTCGTTGCATCCGTCGGCATCGCGCCGAACAAGTTTCTCGCCAAACTCGCCAGCGACCTCGAAAAGCCCGACGGTCTCGTCGAGATCCGCGCCGAAGAAGCCGCCGCGCTTCTTGCGCCGCTCTCCGTGCGCCGTCTCTGGGGCGTCGGCAAACGCACGGAAGAAAAGCTCGCCGCTCTCGGACTAAAGACGATCGGCGACATGCAGCGCGCGGACGAAAAGCGGCTTGCACGCGCCGTCGGCATACGCGCGGCGCACGCCTTGAAGGCGCTTTCCTTCGGACGCGACGATAGAAGCGTCGAGCCGGATCGCGAAGCGAAATCCATCGGCAAAGAAGTCACCTTTGAGCGCGACCTCGAAAGCCCCGAAGAAGCCGAGCGTGCGCTTCTCGCGCTTGCCGAGAAGGTCGGCTGGCGGCTGCGCCTTGCAGGCGTCAGTGCGCGCACGATACAGCTCAAGCTGCGTCGCGCCGACTTCACCACCTTCACGCGCAGCCGTACGCTCTTTGAAGCGACCGCCCATGACGAGCCGATCTTCCAAACGGTGCGCGACCTCTTCCGTGAACTCGGCGTCAAGCGCGGCATCCGCCTTCTCGGCGTCACAGGGGAAAACTTCGAACCAAGCGCCATGCCGTCCCTCTTTCGCGACGAAAAAAAAGAGCGCCTTTACGGCGCGATCGATGCACTAAAAAAACGCTTCGGTGAAAACATCATCACCAAAGCGCCGCTCATCGGCAAGAAGCCGGAAAAAGAGTAGAGCCTGTAAAGCATCCGACCGGAAAAAGCTGCTTTACAGACCCCACACAAGGCGAAAAGAAACCACCAGCCATCACTCTTCTAGCGATCCCTTTTCAAAGCAGATGTCCAAAATGTCGTCCGCTTTATATGTCTAAAACCTGCGACTCGCAGGTGGGCATCTTGAGCCTTGCTTCTGCTATTCGCTCAAAGGCGATCCAGCATCTACAAACCTATCCTGATTCCCTTAGAAAACTGTAGGTTAGACATAATGAAAAGCTCGCGTGCACCTCAGGCAACTTCTGCTTTGAACATATCATAGCATAACCTTTTTTCCTGCGCAAGACTTGACAAAGGAAAAAAGGTTCATTTTGTGTTTCGCACATGATCGATCATGCGTCGAATGGAAGGCTTTGCATGAACGAAAGCATACTGCGTGTCACGATAAATCTTCTTATAGTGAAAGAAAGGGGAGCCTTGCCGCAATAACAAGGCTCCCCTTTCTTTATCTTCACGGATGTATATTGCTCACTCAAACGTGATCTTGTCGCCGACATTGAGCCGCGGCGGCAGACCGCCCTTGACGATGATCTGCCCGGGCATGGAGCCTTCGGCATTGATGACGACCGTGCAGTGCCCTTCCTTGCGCAGATTCTCGTTTGCCGCTTCACCGACAGAAACGACCTTAAACTTCCGCCTCGCACCCATCGTCAGCGTATCGCCCGCTTGGATGTCCTCTTTCAGATCCCCCGGCGTATGCTCGACGACCATTTCCGTGAGATTTGGGCGCACACCCTCATCGAGCAGAATGATGCTTGAGCTGTTCTCCAAAAAGTTCGGCGCAAGGCTGCCGATATTCGTGATCGTAACATCGTATTTCATGTTTGCAGTCTCCTTCTTCCAGCAACACGGTGACTCACTGTATTTCCAGTATATCACAAAACGTCTCGAATGACTAGGAAAAGCGCGGGCGCTGCACAAAGAAGCGCCGCCCGAAAGGCGTGATTGACAGCCGAGCGATTAAAATGATATGATAACGGAGTGAAATCAGCGTGCAGCAAAGGCTTGACACGCTCCGATGACAGGGGGAACCGCATCTATGATAGAACGCTATACGAATCCTGAGATGGGCAATATCTGGACGCTGCAGCATGAGTTCGAGACCATGCTTGAAGTCGAGATCGCGGCTTGCGAGGCTATGGCAGAACTCGGGGAGATCCCCAAGGAAGCTGCGGCGAATATTCGCGCCAAAGCGCAGTTCGACCTGCCGCGCGTCAAGGAGATTGAAAAAGTCACGAATCATGACATCATCGCGTTTTTGACGAACGTCGCCGAATACGTCGGCGAGGACTCGAAGTACATTCATAAAGGACTGACGTCGAGCGACGTCAAGGATACGGCGCTTGGCATCATGATGAAGAAGTCTGCCGATATCATCTTGGACGACCTCAAAAAGCTCCTCGAAGTATTGCGCCGCCGCGCCGTCGAATTCAAGCATACGCCGTGCATCGGCAGGACACACGGCATCCATGCAGAGCCGATGACCTTCGGCTTGAAGCTACTTCTTTGGAGTGCCGAGGTCGAGCGCGACATCGAGCGCGTCGAGCACGCGAAGAAAATCGTCGCCGTCGGCAAGCTCTCGGGCGCTGTCGGCACCTATTCGAACATCGATCCGCGCATCGAAGAGCTGACCTGCAAGAAGCTCGGCATCACGCCGGTGCGCCTTGCGACGCAGGTCATCCAGCGCGACCGCCATGCCGAATACATGACGACGCTCGCCATCGTCGCAAGCTCGCTCGAAAAGTTTGCGACGGAAATCCGCAACCTGCAGCGCACGGACATCCGCGAGGCAGAAGAATACTTCGCACCCGGGCAAAAAGGCTCGTCTGCGATGCCGCATAAGAGGAACCCCATCACCTGCGAACGCATCTCCGGCATGGCGCGTCTCGTGCGCGGCAACGCGATCGCGGCGATGGAGGACGTCACGCTTTGGCACGAGCGCGATATCTCGCATTCGTCCGTCGAGCGCGTCATCCTGCCTGACAGCACGATCAACGTCGATTACTGCACGAAGAAGTTCACGAACATCATCGACAAGCTGCTCGTCTATCCCGAAGCTATGCTTGCCGACATCGAAAGAACGGGCGGTCTCATCTACAGCCAGCGGCTCATGCTTGCCATCGTCGATAAGGGCGTTCTGCGGGAAGACGCCTACAAGTGGGTGCAGCGAAACGCCATGAAGCGTTGGATGCAGGGCGAAGATTTTCGCACGAACGTCGAAAAAGACGAGGACATCTTGCAGTATCTGACGAAGGAAGAGATCGACGCCTGCTTCGATTACCAATACTTCCTTCGCCATGTCGATCAAATTTTCGAGCGCTTCGGCTTGTAAAAACCGAAAGCCGTAAGATCCTGCCGCTCTTTTCGAGAATCGCAGAAGGATAAAAAGGAGAATCACTATGCCAGCAGTAGTAGTCACAGGTACGCAGTGGGGCGATGAGGGCAAGGGCAAGATCGTCGATTATCTCGCCGAAAAAGCCGACGCTGTTGTGCGCTATCAAGGCGGCAGCAATGCCGGACATACCGTCACCGTCAACGGTGAAGAGTTTAAGCTGCGCCTTTTGCCCTCGGGCATCTTGTATCACGGCAAGACGAATATCGTCGGCAACGGCGTCGTCTTTGATCCCGAAGTTGCGCTCGAAGAGATGAACGCCATGCAAAAGCGCGGCGTCGATACATCAGGCATCCGCATCTCGAACCGCGCCCATGTCGTCCTGCCGTATCACCGCATCATGGATGGACTCGCCGAAGAAGCGCGCGGCGAGAGCAAGATCGGCACGACGAAGCGCGGCATCGGCCCTTGCTATATGGACAAGATGAACCGCATCGGCATCCGCGTATGCGACCTCGTCGAGCCGGAAGAATTCAAGAAGAGACTTAGGGAAAACCTCGCGGTCAAGAACAACGAGCTGGAAAAACTCTACGGTCATGCACCGCTCTCCTACGAACATATTCTCGAAGAATACGAAGCATACGCAGCGCTCTTGAAGCCCCATGTTTGCGATACCATCGCTCTTTTGAACGAAGAACTGGACGCAGGCAAAAAGGTGCTGTTCGAAGGTGCGCAGGCGACGATGCTCGACATCGATTACGGCACATATCCCTACGTCACCGCCTCGCACCCCGTATCGGGCGGCGTCGGCGTCGGCGCGGGTGTCGCGCCCAAGCGCATCGATAAGGTCGTCGGCGTAGTCAAGGCATACTGCACGCGCGTCGGCGAAGGGCCGTTCCCGACCGAGCAGCTCAATGCCATCGGCGACAAGATCCGTGAAGCCGGCCATGAGTTCGGGACCGTCACGGGCAGACCGCGCCGCACGGGCTGGCTTGACGCCTGCGTCGTGCGCTACGCGGGGCAGATCTCCGGTCTTGATTATATGGCGATCACGCGCCTCGACATCCTCGACGGCTTCGACGAGATCAAGATGTGCACGGGCTATAAACTCGATGGCAAGCCGTTGAACGAAGTCCCCGCAAGCCTCAACGTCCTCGCGCGGGTCGAGCCTGTCTACGAGACCTTCGAAGGCTGGAAGGAAGATATATCCGGCTGCCGCGACTATGAAAAGCTGCCCGAAAAGGCAAGGAAATACCTCGAACGTCTCGCCGCCGTCACCGGCGTAGCCATCGGCATCGTCTCCGTAGGTCCGAACCGCGATCAGACGATTGTATGTGCTGACGATATTTTCTGATATAAAGAAGGCTGCGCCTGCGTCAGATCTGATGCAGGCGCAGTTTTTTTATTTTTTTGGGTATAGTATAATATAGCATAGATCCGTATATGAGGAGGGCATTGAAATGGAATTGGCGACGATTAACACGAAGGGACAAATAACGCTCCCTCTGTCTGTGCGCAGACAACTCAAGCTAAGCAGCGGCGACCGCGTTGCTTTCGTGCGCGATGGCGAGAAACTTATTATCACGAGCGACCCCGTGTCGGCACTCAAAGAAGTGCAGGCGTCTTTTCGAGGAGCCGCGGAAGAAGCAGGGCTTTACAGCGAAGATGATGTAGTTCGCATGGTGAAGGAAATCCGGGCAGAAAGGCAGGATGATCCAGCGTGCGAGATCCTAAAGGAAGCATGGATAAACGCCGCGCTTCCCTAAGATTGGTTTGCTTGTGAGAACCATATAGGCAGAAATGAAAAGGGGCTGTTGCATGAGTCAAATTCGACTTATGCACAGCCCCTCTTTTTATGGGTCGTGACGCAATAAACCACCCGCTATGCGGGTGGAAGACAAAAGATTATACCCACAACGCATACACTACGCACAGACGATTTGACGCGGCGGAGGCTATGTCGTATAATAGACATAGAAAGGGTGCTACCGGTAGACGGTCAGCCCCAATGTAATACAGGTAAGAACCCCCGCCTACGATTGGATGCCGAAGGCGGGGATTCTTATTTTGCTTTGATAGCAACGACGCAAATCGTCACCATGAACATCAACGATAAAAAATCGTACAGTTCCATAAGCAGCGCCCCCTTTCAGGGGCTAAGAATCGACCGCCTACCGTCTTGGTAGCACCGAGTATATTATAGCATACGAAGGCAGCTTGTGGGCTGTCTTTTTTTGTTGTGGGGGATGGATAAAATGCAAAAAATGATTGACTGGATCATAAAACATAAGACGCTGTTGCTGATCGCAGCCGTTGTCGTACTCCTCGTCTGTGCCTAGAACATCAGCAACCGCAGGAAAATCCTGCCGCCCTTACATGAAACCGAGCCAATCGGTCTGCGCCTACGGCTTGACCTCTTGGGGTTTCATGGTAAGCTACA
>NZ_DBHIUY010000013.1:0-53583 GCF_057272215.1 Selenomonas sp. | reverse complement strand
AAACCAAGCCAATCGGTCTGCGCCTACGGCTTGACCTCTTGGGGTTTCATGGTAAAATATAATAAGTAGCGATGAAGTGTTTCTTTAGGACTCGTTGAAGTATCAGCGGCTCTCTTTTTGAGAAAGGTAATCTTATGGAAAAGAAACCTGTGATGATGATCGTGGACGATGAGGAAATGCACCGTGCTGTTCTCGCACAGTTTTTTCAAGCGGAGTATGAGCTTTTAGAAGCGACGAACGGCAGGGATGTGATGGCGCTGCTTGCCGAAAAGCGCGTCGATGTCATACTGCTCGATCTTGTGATGTCCGGCATGGACGGCTTTGAATTGCTCGCTGCCCTAAAGCGCGACGAACGCTTGGCGGCGATTCCTGTCATCGTCACGACCACAGACAGCGAACGTGCCGCCGAGGTGCGTGCAATGGAGATGGGCGCTGCCGACTTCATCACGAAGCCTTACCATCCGACGATCGTTTGCTGCCGCGTGAAAAACGTCATGGCACGCATGGAGAATGAGTGGCGAAAGCTCGAACAAGCGGCGCGTGAGAGGCAGATCCTTGAGATGCGCCACCACATCGAAATAGATGCGCTGACAGGAATATACAACCGCGAGGCATTTTATGAAAAGACCGTCGAGCTTCTGCAGCAAAATTCCGGAATGCGCTACAACCTTTTGTACTTCGATATCAACTGCTTCAAGATCATCAACGATCTTTTTCATGTTGAAACGGGAAATTTGATCTTAAAAACGGCGGGCACATATTTCAAAACGATCACGGAAGGCATCGGTCTTGCCGGGCACATGGAGGCGGATCACTTTGCCGTCTGTATGCCGGACGATATGCTCGACATCGACATTTTGCTCGAAGGTATCGATAATGCGATCTTCTCGCTTGGCATCAAGAATAATATTCTTTTTTATGCAGGCATCTATTCGGTGGATGATGTGCTCCTGCCGGTCGATCAGATGTGCGACCGTGCGCACATGGCGCTCAATACGATCAAGGGACGCTATAAGACGCGCTATGCTTACTACGATAAAAAGATGCGCGAGACGCTTCTCGAAGAGCAGATGATGCTCCGTGAGATGGAGTTTGCGCTCTCGGAGGGGCAGTTCTGTGTGTATTATCAGCCGATCTACAGCATCAAGGCAGGACGCACCGTCAGCGCTGAGGCGCTCGTGCGCTGGCGGCATCCGGTGGCGGGGCTCATTCCGCCTGCGCGCTTCGTGCCGCTCTTCGAGCGCAACGGCTTCGTCGTGCGGCTCGACCGCTTCGCGTGGGAGGATGTCTGCCGTATGCTCTCATCTCGTATTCGTGCAGGACTGCCCGTCGTACCCGTCTCGGTCAACGTCTCACGGCTGAATTTCTATGACAGCGATTTTTGTGATACGGTCGTCAGCCTTTTGAAGAAGTACGATCTGGATCCTTCGCTCCTGCGCCTTGAGATCACCGAGTCCGCCTATACGGACAATCCGACGCAGCTGATGCATGTCTTGAAAAAGCTGCAAAGTCTTGGTTTGAAGATTCTCATGGATGATTTTGGCAGCGGCTACAGCTCGCTCAATATGCTTCGAAACTTAGCGGTTGATATCTTGAAGATCGACATGAGTTTTGTGCGCGATTTGGAAAACTCGCAGCGTGCGCCGGCGATTCTGCGGCGCGTCGTCGAGATGGCGCACGATCTCAGAATGGGCATCGTCGTCGAGGGAGTGGAGACGAAAGTGCAGCTGGATTTCCTGTCGAGCATCGGCTGCGACAAGATTCAAGGATATTATTTTGCAAAGCCCATGCCGCAGAAGGATTTTCTGGCACGCATAGAGAAAGAAGCAGAGAGGTGATGACAGATGGCGAAGATAACGAAAAAGGCATTTGGCGAGCTTAAGAACGGCAGGCTCATCACACTTTATACGTTGGAGAACAGCTGCGGGATGAAGCTCTCTGTCATGGACTATGGGGCGCGTGTGCAGTCGCTCATCGTACCGGACAGGGAGGGAAAGTGCATCGACGTGGCGCTCGGCTACGAGGATCTCAAAGGCTACGAGGCGGACGATAAGTATTTCGGCGCGATTGTCGGCCGCTCGGCGGGACGCATCGCTTTCGGTGATCTGCCCATCGACGACAAAACGTATGTCTTGGAATGCAACGAGGGCAGAAACCACTTGCACGGCGGTTCTCTGGGCGGCTATGATAAGAAGGTCTGGACGGCAGAGGAAAAAGCGGGTGCGCTGACGCTCTGCTATATGAGCCCGGCAGGTGAGGGCGGATACCCCGGCGATTTGAAGATGACTGTGACGTATGCGCTTTCGGAGAAGAATGAGGTCGTCGTTTCCTATGAAGCGGAGGCGAACGGGGATACGATCTGCAATCCTTCGCATCATACATACTTCAATCTCGAAGGATTCTGCTCGGGATCCGTGCTCGATCAGAAGATTCGCATTTTCGCGGAGAAGTACACGCCGACGGATAACGAGTTGATTCCGGACGGACGCATTCTGCTCGTCGAAGGGACGCCGCTCGATTTTCGCGAGATGAAAGAGATCGGCGCACGCATCGACGCGCCGTTCAGTCAGATGCGCTGGGCGGGCGGCTATGACCACAACTTCGTGCTGGATCGAACTCCGGCGGAGGAAGAAGCGAAAGAACTGGGGCTTGGCGAAGATGCTGCGTGCCCTGTGGACTACACGAAACTCCACAAGCTCGCGCATGTCTATGCGGAAAAGACGGGCGTCTATATGCGCGCCTACACGACGCAGCCCGGCGTACAGTTCTACTCGGGCAACCACTTAGACGGCGTGCTCTCCGGCAAGGCGGGCGCGGCGTTCGCCCCGCGTGCGGGCTTTACCCTCGAAGCGCAGGTGTTCCCTGACGCGGTGCATCACGCGAACTTCCCGCAGTCGATCCTGCGCCCGGGCAAGGAGTGGCGTGCGCAGACCGTGTTCGCTTTCGGCTTGGCGTGATGGGGTGCCTATAAGCGAGCCATTTTATCAGCGTTTCCTTAAGAAGCCCGCTCATTCCCCTGCGACTAAGATTCTCGTTCAAGCGGAGCGCGTTTGAATCTTGGTTGTTATTTAGGGGAATGGGCGGGCTTTCGTTTGCGAAATCCCGTGCTGTGTAGGGCGTCCCATCACAGGGAAGAGGCGGGGCTTCGTGGGATTGCGCTTTGTATGCGGAGGAGATACGATGCCGGAGAATATCGAGCGTGCGCTTCTCTATGTGAAAAAGCCTGCGCATTTTCGCCTGCGTCTCTTTGCCGACGGGCTTCTGATCGGCGTTCTTGTGGGCGCGGTCATCGCGCTCTATCACTGGCTGTTGGAGAGCGCCGATCACTTGCGCCCCGTGCTGTACGATTTCTTGCGCGACGCCTCGCCGCTCTGGACGGGCGGCTATTTTCTCGCTCTGCTTGCCGTTTCCGGCGTCGTCCGGCGGCTCATGCAGCTCGATGCAATGGTCGGCGGCGGCGGCATTCCCGATCTCAAGGGTGTCTTGCGCGGCGAAAGCCACCTTCACTGGTTGCGCGTGCTCTTCGGCAAATTCGTCGGCGTCGTGCTGGCGATCGGTGCGGGGCTGTCGCTCGGGCGCGGCGGACCGAGCGTGGAGATCGGCGCCTGTGTGGGGGCGGGGGTCAGCCGCCTCGCCGGACGTTCGCGGGCGGAGGAGCGATTTCTTCTGACGGCGGGGGCAGGTGCGGGCTTCGCCGCCATCTTCAACGCCCCGTTGGCGAGCCTTGTCTTTTCCTTCGAAGAGCTATCGAAGAACTTCTCACCGCAGATGCTCATGGGTGTTCTCGGCGCGTCAATCGCCGCAGGATTCTTCACGCAGGAGATCTTCGGCGTCGGTCCGATGTTTGCCGTCGGCTCTGTGCTTCCCGTGCCGCTCGGCGGAGCATATCTCTTGCTCTTTTTGCTCGGCGCTTTTTCGGGCGCACTCGGCAGGCTCTTCAACGGTATGCTCATCGGCTCGCTCGATACATGGGCGAAGTCGCCGCTGCCCGCTTGGCTTCTGGCAGCGATTCCGTTTTTGGCGGCGGGCGTGCTCGGCTTCTTTTTGCCCGACGTCTTATCGGGCGGCAACTTCCTCGTCAATCGTCTTGTAGAGGAACCGCTGCTTTTCGGCGCGCTTCTCGCCGTCTTTGTCGGCAAAATGCTCTTTACCGTCTTTTGCTATGGCTCTGGCGTGCCCGGCGGCATTTTTCTTCCCGTGCTCGTCTTGGGGGCGCTTTCGGGGGCAATCTTCGCCGCAGGCGCGACGGCGCTCGGCGTCCTGCCGACAGCGCTCTCTTCGACCTTCGTCGTCCTTGGCATGGCGGGATTCTTCGCGGGAAGCATCAAGGCGCCGCTGACGGCAAGCCTGCTCATCATGGAGATCACAGGCTCCTTTGAGCATTTGCTCGCCGTCGTCTGCGTCGCTTCCGCCGCTGTACTCGTCAGCGATCTTATCGGCGGCAGCCCCATCTACGATGCGCTTTATGAACGTTCGCGCCGTCGGCGCGAAGAGATCGAGGGAGCCGTACGCCGCCGCATCTTGACGGAGCTGTGTATCGCTTCCGGAAGCGTCATGGAAGGGCGAACCATCGCCTCGATCGCATGGGGGGCGCACAGCCACGTCATCAACGTGCGGCGCGGCGCAGAGGAACTGCTGCCGCAGGGAAACGTGCAGCTCAAGGCGGGAGATATGCTCTATGTGCTGACGGATGCGCAGGAAATCGCCGCCTTAGAGCGGGCGGCGGGGGAAAGAGACGATGGATGATAAAAAAACGAGCATAAATTATTTTCGTATGCTATAATGAAACTGGTGCTATCGAAAGATATGGCGGCCGATTCTTAGCCCCTGAAAGGGCGGTCAACGTCAACCAATCGCGCTTCGCCTTCGGCTCACGCTCTTGGGACGTTTTCGCATACGAGCCGTTTGCCAATCCGCTGCGCCGGCAGGCTTGCTTCTTGGACGGCTCAGCAGGGCGCTGCTTATGGAACTGTACGATTTTTTATCGTTGATGTTCATGGTGACGATTTGCGTCGTTGCTTTAAAAGCAAAATAAGAATCCCCCGCCTCTGGCTTCCAACTTAGGCGGGGGTTCTTAAACCTGACTGTTGATTGGGGCTGGTCGTCTAGCGGTAGCACCCTTTCTATGCTTATTATATGACATAGTATCTCATTCGTCAAATTTTTGTCCCGTGCTTTTATGAAAAAATACAGCTCCTGCGGCTTTTGCCGCGAGGAGCTGTATTTTTTATGGAAATCTGTTGTTTTTGGGGAATCTGCGTTTCTTTGTCAGAACGCCCACTTGACGGCTGCGCCGCCGCTGATGCCTTTGCGTTTGCCCTGCCAGCCATTGAGATGGAGGTCGTAGCTTACGCGGCTGTTCTCGGGCGAGAAGCGGTAGCCGAGTTCGAGCATGTAGCTCGATCCTTTGAGCGAGGGGCTGGGCGCTGCGTCGCCACCGATGGTTGCGCGCGCTTCGCCGTCAAATTCATACTCCCAGGCAAGACCGGTGTAGAATTCGCCCTTGTGCTGATCTTTTTGACTGTAGCGGAAGCCGAGACGCAGACGGTGCGAATCGACGGCTGCAAAGTCGTAATTGTCGCCCGAAGAGAGCTTCACGGACATGCCGTTCTGGTGCGACCAGAAGTAGCGGGCATAAGCGTCGATGGCGGCGTCTTTTTTCAGCTCGACGGTTTTGCCGATGCCGAGGTGAATGCCGTAGTAGGTGTTCGAGCCGTCATAGTCGGCATCGCTTGAGCCGTGGAGCTGATAGTCGCTCGTGGCGCGTCCGCCGCGCACGGAGCCTTCGAGCCAGAGCCCGTCTTGCTGCGTGAGTTTGCCGAGGACGCCGATGCCGAGGTAGCTGATCGCGCCGCTACCGTGCGTGCCGTTGTCGAGATAGGAGTCATAGGAGCCGCGTCCATATTCGACGAAGGGGCTGAAGAGACGCTTTGCGCCGTCTTTCATCGCGTCCTCACGCGCCCAGCCGACGCCGAGGCTCCAACCCTTCGAGTCAACGTGGGAGCCGCTCTCGACGCGCATACTGTTCGCGCCTGCGCCCGCCCAGAGTTGATAGGATGCGTTGTCTGCGACTGCCGTATTTCGTTGTGCGCCCTTGCCGGATTTGCCTGCGCCTGCATCGGTGCGGAGTGTCGTTTCGGCTGCTGCTATGCCGTTTTCAACGATATAGTCCGCGCCTTGGTTGATGAGATTCGAAAGGCCTGCGCGTGTTTCTATCGGGGACTTTGCGTCGTCGCCGAGACCTGCCTGTGTGACGGTCGCGGTCAGCTCACCGGTGTTTTCTTTCTTGATCGCATAGGTGTAGCGGCGTGCCATGCCCTGCTTGCCTTCGATCTTGTTTTCGATCTTGTCGTCGGTCGTGAGATCGCCGCCGGCGGTCTTCATGAGCAGGAGCTTGTCGCCTTTTTTGAGCTTCGGCGCGTCACCGCGACGGTCAACACCGATGTTCAGCCCGCGGATGTCCTTCGTCGTCGTGCCAAGCTTCAAGAGGGGCGTCGTGTTGCCTGCCGTCAGTTCGTCGGTGTGGAAGTGAAGGTTCTGCACGCCCGCGAAGTCCTGCACTTCAGACGGCTTGTAGACGGCGAGCGTGTTGCCCGTGCCGTTTGCAGCAGAGCCGCCATAGACCGTGCCTGTGACGCGTGCGCCCTTGAGGTTGATCGTGTTGTTCTTCGTCACGCTGCCGAATCCGCCGTAGATGTTGGCGGCGGTCTGGATGTCGCCGAGGTTCACGGTGTTGCCCGAGGCTTCGCCTGCTGCGGCGTGACCGCCGTAGAGTGCGCCCGTGAGCGTGCCTGCCATGTAGTTGACGGTGTTGTTCAAGCTGTTGTTCTGCTTGTCGGCGGCGGCTTTTGTGCCTGTGCCGCTCGTCCAGCCGCCGTAGACGTTCGTATAGGACTTGCTCGCATCATCGAGCGTGAGCGTGTTGTCCTGCGTCGTGTTGCCCGCCTTGGAGCGGCCTGCCCATGTATCTGCGCCGTAGGTCGTCGTTTTCGTCGAGCCTTTGACGGTATAGCCCTCGTAGACGAGCTTTGTGACGGTGCTGCCCGACTTGACGACGTCGATGTTTGTCTCCATCGTGGCGTCGGTGTTCAGCTCGGATTTCACGGCGTCGCCCGTGCGCCCGATGGTGTTGATGCCGGCGGCATTTTCCATGAGCGTCTTTGGCGTCTCGCTTGCCGCGCCCGTCGCTGTGAGGGTCGTCCAATCGACATCGGTCGTCGCGCCGCCCGTGACTTGGAGCATGGGATTCGCATCGGTGTTCGTCGTATCGAAGGTCAGCTTCTGGAAGCCCGAGATGCTGCCCGCTTTGTTGTTTGTCCCTGTGACGTTGAGTGTGTTGCCCGTGCCGCCTGCCGAGCCGCCTTTGAGTGCGCCTGTGACTTGCGCGTTGCCCTTGAGGTTGACGATGTTGTCCTTCGTCGTCGCGCCCTCGCCGCCTGTGACGGAGTTGACGGTGGTATTGGTGAGGTTGACGATGTTGTTCGAGGCTTCTGCCGCTGCCTTGCCGCCGATGATGTTTGCGGTGGTGAGGTCTTTTTCAACGGTGACGGTGTTTTCCGTCGCTTTGCCGCCCGCCGCTTCGGTATAGCCGCCGTAGAGCGTATTTGTGACGTTTGCTGTGCCTTTGACGGTGACGGTGTTCTTGTAGCTGTTGTCTTTGTCCGTCGCCGTCGAGCCGGAGCCGCTTGTCCAGCCACCGTAGACGTTCGTATGTGTGCCGCTTGCGACCTCGACCGTGTTTTCACGCGTCGAGTTGCCCGCCTTGGAGCGGCCGCCGAAGGTGTCTGTGACAGCGCCTTCCGTGACGGTCGTCGCCTGCGTCACGCCCTTGAACTGGTAGCCTTCGTAGGTGATTTCGGTGATGCGTGTGCCTGTCTTGCGGACGTCGATGTTCGTCTCGGTCGTTTCTCCCGTCTCGGATTTTGCTGCACCCGTATAGCCCGCGAGGTTGATGCCGTTCGTGTTCTTTAGGAGCGTGAGCGGTTTCGCCGCTGTGCCCGATGCTTTGAGGTTCGCCCAGTCGACATTGGTCTGTCCTGCGCCTGTGGCTTCGAGCATCGTGTCGTCTTTGGCAAGACCGGTCGCGTCGAAGTTCATCTTTTGGATGTTTTCGATGCTGCCCGCTTTGTTGTTCTTGCCTTTGACGTTGAGTGTGTTGTCTGTGCCGCTTGCCTGCGAGCCGCCTTTGAGTGCGCCTGTGACCTGTGCGCTGCCGTTGAGATTGACCGTGTTGTTGTTCGTCGTCGTGCCGTCGCCGCCTGTGATAGAGTTGACGGTGGCGTTGGCGAGATTGACGGTGTTGCCCGAGGCATCGCCTGACGCTGCCTTGCCGCCGATGATGTTGGCGGTGAGGTCTTTTTCAACGGTGACGGTGTTGCCCGTCGCCTTGCCGCCGGCGACGTCGGTCAGACCGCCGATGACATCGCCTGCGGCGGTCGCTGCGCCTTTGACGGTGACTTTGTTGTTGATGCTGTTCTTCTGCTTTGCGGCGTCTGCGGTCGATCCTGCGCCGCTTGTCCAGCCGCCATAGATGTTCGTATGGCTGCCGCTATCGACGGTGAGTTCGTTCTCCGTGGTCGTGTTGCCCGCCTTGGAGCGCCCGCCGTAGGTGTCTGTGCCCTCGGTCGTCGCGGTCTTTTTGCCCTTGAACTGATAGCCTTGGTAGGTGATGTCCGTGATGGTGCCGCCTGTTTTTGCAACGTCGATGTTGTACTCCGTTGTTCCGGCTTCGTTGATCTTGGACTTCACTGTGCCGGCGGTGTAGTTCGAGAGGTTGATGCCGTTCGCGTTCTTGAGGAGCGTCGTGCGGTTGACCGAGGTGCCGCTAGCGTCGAGGGTGTTCCAGTCGAGGTTTGTTGCGCCGCCTGTGATATTCAGCAGGGGATTGGCTGCTGTCGCACCCGTTGTGTCGAAGTGCAGCTTCTGGAAGTCAGAGATGCTTTGCGCCGAGTTCGTGCCTTTGACGTTCAGCTTGTTTTCCTCGCCTGTCGCGCCGGGCGTACCCGTGCCGCCTTTGAGTGCGCCGTTGACGGTCACGCCGCCGTTCAAGTTGACGATGTTTTTCTTCGTCGCCGCACCTTCGCCGCCTTTGACATCGCCCGTAACGGTTGTGCCTGTAAGCGTGACTTCGTTGCTGTCTGCCGCCGTCGCACCGTAACCGCCCGTGACTGCACCTGTGGAAACTGCGCCGAGCGTGACTTTGTTGCCGTTCGCTGCGCCGCTCGTGGCGTAGCCGCCGTGAATGTTGCCATGCAACGTGCCGCTTGTGGCGTTGACTTCGTTTTCGAGTGCATCGCCCGAGCCTGCGTTGTAGCCGCCGTAGAGATTGTTGACCGTACCGCCGGAGATATTGACTTTGTTCTTTTTGACATACCCTGTACCTGCGACTTTATTTGTGATGCCGCCATAGACGTCGGCATTCACTGTACCGTTCTTGACCGTGACGGTGTTTTCCTCAGCGTTTCCTGCATCGGTATCGACATAGCCGCCATAGAGGTTGTCTGTCGTGGTGCTACTGCCGTCGAGCGTGACTTCGTTCTGGTAGCTGTTGTCCTTATCCGTTGCAGTCGTCCCCGTGCCTGCGGTCCAACCGCCGTAGATATTGTCATGGTTGCCGCTTGCAACGGTGAACTTGTTGTGGTGCGTGGAGTTGCCGCCGACAGAGCGACCGCCCCATGTGTTTGTCGTGCCGCCTTCCATGACAGTCGTCGGTGCTGTCTGATGGGCGAAAGCGTAGCCTTCGTAGTCAATCTGTTTGTGGTCGGAGGATCTCGCAAGGACGAGTTCCTTGTTTCCGTCCGTCTTGACAAGGCGATCACCGCCTTCTGAGATCGTGATCGTGCCGCCTGTATTTTTCAGCAGCGTGCCTTTGCGCCCATGTTCGCCGTTCATCTTGAGGTCGCTGAGACTGTGGATCGTCGTTCCGCCCACATCGCTTAAGGTCAAGGAAGATTGAGTCACATGCTGGTTGAAATGGAAGTTGATATCAGCGAAATTGCTGATATTGGCGGCACTTACATTGCCATAGACGTTCAGCTTATTGCCTGTGCGGTAGTCTTTCGCACCATTCGTGCCGCTACCGCCACTGATAATGCCTGTGATGCTCCCGCCAAAGGCGGCGTCTGCACTGCCGAGATTGACGGTGTTGCCTGTCGCATTACCGTTCAGAGAACGACCGCCATCCACATTGCGTACCGAACCGCCCGTGATGGTGACGGTGTTGCCTGTTGCGTTGCCGCTTTGCGAATAGCCGCCGAAAATATCTTGTTTACCGCCACCTTCGATGAACACTTTGTTGCTCGTAGCATTGCCGTTGTTTTCAGATTTGCCGCCGTAGACATCTGCAATCGTCGCCGAGCCGCCTTTGATTGTGACCGTATTATCCACTGTATCGCCATGCTCCGAGACGCCGCCGCGAATCTCTCCATTCGCCGAACCGTTCGTGAGTGTGACGGTATTGCCCTCTGCCTTGCCCGCACCGTCTGCGTGTCCGCCGGAGATGGTGCCCACGCTGCCATTTTTGATTTCGACGATGTTTTTTGTCGCGTTGCCGTGTTTGGCATAACCACCCTTAAGTGAACCGGACAGGGTGCCGTCTTCCAAGATCGCATGGTTCTCCGTCGCGTTGCCACCCAGAGACTCGGTAGCGCCGCCTGTCATGTGGGAAAAGTTCGAAGTTCCACCCTCAAGCGTAATCTTGTTGCCGATGCTGTGGTTCTGCGCATTTTCTCCCGTTGCCGTAGAGCCGCTGCCTTTCGTCCAGCCGCCATAAGCATGATTAAGCGGCTGGATGCCGCTCACGGTGACATTGTTGCCTGTTGTCGTGTTGCCGATGGTAGAGCGACCGCCCCAGATATTTGTTCCCTCGAAGTCCTTAGTCGTCGAATCCTTGAACTGGTAGGTGCGATAGTTAATTGCTTTGTGGTTTGAAGCTTCTTCGATGATGGTTTCCGTCTTCTCTTCCGTGCGTCCTACCTTAGTGGAATCGGCAATATCAAAGCCCTTCGAGTTCCACATCAATATGCCGCTACCGACCTTTGCGTTTTTCACATAAAGCTGGTTGAGACTATCGAGTTTTGTTTTGTTCGCCGTATCCGTGAGTTCGAGTAAAGCGTGGTTTGTATTCGTATAAGCGTTGAAATTGAAATTGATGGTCGAGAAGTTTTTGATATTGTATGCGGTGGCATTGGTGTTGACGTTGAGCGTATTGTTCGATACCTTGTCAGGGTGACTATCGTTGCGACCGCCGTAAATCGTGCCATTGATCGCGTAGCCTGCCGCCATAGCGCTTGTACCGTCGCCGAGGTTGACCGTATTGCCGGATACCTCGCCCGTACCGTCGGAATGACCGCCTTCGACGCCCGTCATGGTGCCGCCCTTGACAGTGACCGTGTTGTTTTTCACATTGCCGTTTCCATCGGAATAGCCGCCGTAGACTTCTCCGGCGTGACCATCGTCGATTGTCGCCGTATTATTGAGTACGTCGCCGTTAGCCCCGTCTGCTGCTAAGCCGCCGTAGATGTTTTTTCCATTTAGGTTGCCGCCCTTAAGGAGTGCTGTGTTACCTTTGACGAATCCTGTACCTGCGCCTTTTGCCATGCCGCCGACCAGGTCGCCGTTGAGATGGTTGCCGTTGAATTCGGCGTGATTGTTCTCTACATTGCCGCCGCCGTTCGCGGCGCCGCCAAAGATTCCGTCGGCAGTAGAAAGAAGCGTTCCCGTTGCCGGATTGACGGTGACACGGTTGCCCGTCACATTGCCTGTGCCGAAAGTAAGACCGCCGTACAGCTGGTTAGTGTAGCCTACATTTTTGAGTGTCAGTGTATTATTTGTCACATTTCCGCTGTCGGTCGTAGTCCCGATAAAGCCTGCGGCTGTACCGAAAGAAGCACTGACATTCGGAAGTTTAGCGTTATTGGAAGGTGCGTGCGCTTCGTCAATCGTTACATCATTTCCGCTGACATCTGCAGCGTCCGCCGGAGCTGCTGCGAGAAGCGTGCCGCTGCTGAGAGCGAGCGCGACGAAGAGCGCCAGATGACGCTTTGCGGTTCTTTTTTTGAACATAATTTCCTCCTCTAAGACATAAAACCCAAGGCATTTTTGCAATATGGATATTTTGAACCATTATAACAATGTTACGCTATTTGGTCAACTGTTGCATTGTTCATAGATTACGGATGGATGCAGCATCGATCTTCTCATGGATGCGCAGTCCTTTCGTCGTTGATAAATCTTCGGTGTCGTTTGCGTCGGGTTTCTGCGGCTTTTATTGCGGCAGCGTCGTTTTTTTGCTATACTGCTATGTTGTATGAAGGGATGCAGCTCTAGTGCGCCGATGGAGCTTTTCGGCGAGTGGCGGAGCGTTTGAGAGATGGAAAGCAGGGAAAGCATTGCAGCAAAAGCGCAGTTATCGCAGGGTCGTGATCTTCGCCGCTATTTTGCTCGTCGTCTTCGCTGCTGCTGCGGCGGCGGTTTTTTTCGGCGGCGGTCTTGTGCGCCGCACGGCGGCGGATGGCATGATCGCAGGGCGCTCGGAGGTGCATGTGATGATCCTCGGCGTCGATAAGCGAAAGGACGATGTGGGGCGCAGCGATACGCTGATGGTCGCGACGGTCGATCCCGAGAGGGGGACAGCCGCACTTCTCTCGATTCCGCGCGATACGCGCGTCGCCATCGAGGGGGCGGGCTACGACAAGATCAATGCCGCTTATGCTTACGGCGGATACGAGCTGACGAAGAATACGCTTGAGCAGCTGCTCGATGTGCCGATGGACTACTATATTCTCATCGACGTACACGCTTTCGAGCGCATCATTGACGCTTTGGACGGCATCGACATCGACGTGGAGAAGCGCATGTATTACGAGGACCCTTGGGACGACGACGGCGGACTTGTCATCGACATCGATCCGGGGATGCAGCACATGACGGGCGAGAAGGCGATGCAATATGTGCGCTACCGCGACGCGGAGGGCGACATCGGGCGCATTCGCCGCCAGCAGAGATTCATGCGTGCGGTTTTACAGAAGGTGACTGCGCCCGAGGTCTTCGCGAAGCTGCCCGAGATCGTGGGCGAGGTGGCGAAGAGCGTCCAGACCGACCTCAGTGTGGGCGATATGATCGAGTTCCTGCAAGTGATGAAGAAGGTGCAGGAGGAAGGGCTGGCGGCGGAGATGGCTCCGGGCAGACCTGCATGGTACAAGGGTGTCAGCTATTGGCTTCCCGATGTCGTGGAGCTGCGCCGCATGGCGGCGCGTGCGGCGGGTGTGCCTTTTGCAGGCGACGCGGCGGATCGCGCCGCGTGTTATGCGGCGAAGTATAAGGACGAGCTGCCCGAGGGCTTTCGCTTTGACGAGGCGGAGCGAAAGCCTTCGGGCAAGGAAGCGCCGCCGACGGACGGCGAAGCGGCAAAGGTGCAGGAGAAGCCGAAGGATGAGACGAAGCCGCCTGCGCCGAGCGAGGTCGCCGTCACGGTCATCAATTCAAGCGGCATCACGGGCGTGGGTGCGGAGGTCGCTGCGATCCTGCAGACGAAGGGCTTCGTCATCCGCAGTGTGGAGACGGGCAAGAGGAGCGACCGCGAGCAGACGACGATTATGGCAGCCGGTAAGAGCGTCGATCTTTTCTATGGTATGCCGTTCCCCTGCGTTTTGATCGAGGGCGGCACGAAGGGCGAGGCGCTTGTGAATATCGGCAGAGATTATGGGAACCACGGATAAATTCAGCTGCCCATCTTCACGCATTTGCGCAAATTTAGGCGACTTCATTTTATCCGTGTTTCCTATATCAAGAGATAGAAGGATTGTTCAAATAATCGTTATTGCAGAGAGGGGGCTTTTGGTGAAGGTCATCGGTCTTGCTAAATCGTTTGGTGCAAGTGAGATTTTTCATGATGTATCGTTCGAGGTGCGCCGTGGCGAGCGCGCGGGTCTTGTCGGTGCGAACGGCGCGGGCAAGACGACTTTGCTGCGCTGTCTTTTGGGCGCGGAAGAGGCGGATGCCGGCTCGGTGCAGCTCGACGACGGCGCGGTGATCGGCTATGTCGAGCAGCAGGCGGCGTTCGGCGAGGGGACGCTCTATGAGGAGTTTCGCCGCGCTTTTGCCGATGTCATCGAGCTTGCGGAGCGGAAGCGGACGCTTGAGGGGGAGATCGCGTCTGCCGACGAGGAGAAGATCGCGCTCTATGGGCGTGTCGTCGATGCGTTCGAGCGGCTCGGCGGCTATTCGTTTGAGAGCCGCATTCGCCGCGTCGCTTTCGGTCTGGGGTTTACGGAGGAAGATTTCTCGAAGGATGTGCGGCATTTCTCGGGCGGGCAGCGGACGCGAATATGCCTTGCGAAAGCGCTTTTGCGCGAGCCGGACTTCCTTTTTCTCGATGAGCCGACGAACCATCTCGACATCAAGATGATCGAGTGGCTTGAGGGTTTTCTCGCAGACTATGCGGGCGGCGTGCTTTTGATCTCGCACGACCGTTTTTTCCTCGACCGCGTGGCGACGCACATTCTTGACCTTTCGGGCGGCACGGTGACTTCGTATGCAGGCAATTATACGTATTTTCAAAAGGTGTATGCCGAGCGGCAAAAGTCGCTTCTCGCCGCCTATGAGAAGCAGCAGGAGCATATCCGCCGCACGGAGGAGTTTATCCGCCGCTACCGCGCGGGCGTCAAGGCGAAGCAGGCGCGCGGGCGCGAGAGCCGGCTGCGCCGCATGGAGCGCATCGTTCTCGCGCCGGAGAAGGCGAGTTTCAGCTACTTCGCCTTTCATCCGCCGGCGGAGTGCGCCGAGCGCGTGGCGGAGCTGGAGGATGTGACGTTTTCTTTCTCTGACCGCGCGGTGTTTTCGCATCTGTCGCTGCTCGTCCGAAGGGGCGACGGCATCGCTGTCGTCGGGCCGAACGGCGCGGGCAAGACGACGCTCCTGCGCGTGCTCTTGGGCGAGCTTGCGGCACAGGCGGGGCGCGTGAAGATCGGCAGCCGCGTGAAGATCGGCTATTTTTCGCAGCAGCACGAGGGGCTGCATCCTGAGAATACTTTGGTCGGCGAGCTGAACTACGATTTCGGCATCGCAGAGGAAGAGGCGCGCAAGTATCTCGGCGCGTTTCTCTTCTATGGCGACGAGGTGTTTCGCCGCATCGGCGATCTTTCGGGCGGCGAGCAGGCGCGGCTGGCGTTTTTGAAGCTCATGCTGACGGGCGCGAATTTCCTCGTGCTCGACGAGCCGACGAATCATCTCGACATTCCTGCGCGAGAGGCGGTCGAAGAGGCTCTGATGGCGTTTCCGGGCACGTTTGTCGTGGTCTCGCACGACCGCTATTTCCTCGACAAGGTGGCGAATACGACGGCGGAGCTGGCGAACGGCACGCTCTGCGCGTATGAGGGGAATTACAGCTATTACCGCATGAAGAAGGAAATTGAGGAGAAGGAAGCGGCGGAAACTGCTGCGGAAAAGGCGGGCGCGAAGGCGAAAAAGGCGGCGAAAGCGGATGCAGCTTCCGCCGCGCGGCGGGCGGCAGACGTGTCACGGACGCAGGCGGGGGCATCCGCAGGCGCGGCGGGCGGCGCAAATGCTTCTAAGACGGCGGAGGAAAGCGCCGCCGGCCGCAGGGAGCAGGAGCAGCGCCGCCTCGCTTCTCTGTCGGAGACCAGACGCACCGAGATGCTCGCACGCGCCGAGGCGGAGATCGCTATGGCGGAGGCGGAACTCAAGGGGCTTGAGTTCGAGATGAATCAGCCCGAGGTGCAGGGCGATCCCGAAAAGAGCGCGGAGATCGCCGCGCTCTATGCGGCGAAGGAGCAGGAGATCGAGGAGCGCTACGCACGCTGGGAAGCGCTCGCCGAGTAGCGCGGCGTACAGTGTGCCGCGCAGGAAAAGAGCCGCCAGACGGCAGGAGGTGCAGCATGGAAACGCTCGAAGGGACGGCGGAAGGCGTCGTCTTTGCCGCGCCCGAGGGGGGCTTTACGGTCTTTCGCCTGCGCCCTTCGGGGCGACGCGGTCTCGTGACGGTGACGATGAACGCGCCCGCGCCGCTCGTGGGGCAGGAGCTGACGCTTTCGGGCGAGTGGGTGCGTCATCCGCGCTTCGGCGAGCAGTTCAAGGCGTCGTCGTTTCGCGTCTCGGCGCCGACGAGCCTCGCGGGAATCGAGCGCTTCCTCGCGTCGGGCGCGATCGCGGGCGTCGGCGAGGCGATGGCGCATCGTCTCGTGCAGAGGTTCGGCAAGGAGACGTTGGAGATCATTGAGAAGAAGCCTTCGCGTCTGACGGAGATCGCGGGCGTCGGCAAGAGGACGGCGGCGAAGATCCACGCATCTTATATGGAGAAAGAGGAGCTTAGGGAGATCATGCTGTGGCTTGAGATGCACGGCGTGTCGGGCGCGTATGCGGCGCGTATCTTCGAGGTATACAGCTCGTTTGCCATCGAGGTCATGGAGAAGCATCCGTATCGTCTGGCGCGTGACGTCGCGGGCATCGGCTTTTTGACGGCGGATGCGATTGCGAGGAGCGCGGGAATCACTGAGGACAGCCGAGAGCGTATCGAGGCGGGGATCGGTCATGCGCTCCTCACTGTCTCGCAGCAGGGGCATTGCTGCATCCCTGCGCCCGTTTTGACGGAGCGTGCGGCGAAGCTCCTCGGCACGCCGACGGAGGAGGTGCGCGCGGTCTTGAAGGAGGCGCTCGCCGCCGAAAGGCTCGCCGCCGAGGATGTCGGCGCAGATACGCTCGTCTATCCGCCGTGGCTCTATCGCGCGGAGAAGCGCACGGCAGAGATCTTGTTCTTTTTGCAGCAGAAGGCGGCGGTGCTTTCTAGCGAGAAGGCAGCTGCCATCGTCGTTGACTGGGAGCGGACGGCGGCGATCACGCTTGCCAAGGAGCAGCGGGAAGCGGTCGCCGCCGTGCTCGATCATGCGGTGTTCGTCTTGACGGGCGGTCCCGGCACGGGGAAGACGACGGTCGTGCGCGGTATGATCGCGGTTCTTGAGAGTCAAGGGCTCTCGGTACTCCTCGGTGCGCCGACAGGGCGTGCGGCGAAGCGGCTCGCAGAGGCGACGGGGCGCAGGGCGGAGACGGTGCATCGTCTGTTGGGCGCACAGGGCGGCTCCGCTCCCGACGGCTCGCCCCTCTTCGAGAAGGACGCCGATGATCCGCTGGATGCCGACGCGATCATTCTCGATGAGGTGTCGATGATGGATATTGTGCTCATGGAGCATTTTCTCGATGCTGTGCCGGAGGGTGCGCGTGTCATCTTGGTCGGCGATGTCGATCAGCTGCCCGCCGTCGGCCCCGGGGCGGTCTTGAAGGATATTCTGCGCTCGGGCGCGGCGCCGAGCGTGCGTCTGACGGAGGTGTTCCGTCAGAGCGGCGAGGGTACGATCGTCTTGAACGCACATGCGATCAATCGCGGGCGTATGCCGCAGTTCTCGGCGGGCGGGGATTTCGAGTTTTTGGAGATACCCGATGAGGAAGCGGCGGCGCGGCGCATTGTCGCGCTCTGCCGCGATGAACTGCCGCGCGAGGGCTTTCGCTCCTTGACGGATGTGCAGGTGCTCTCGCCCATGCACCGCACGCCGTGCGGCGTTGACAATCTGAACCGTCTCTTGCAGGCGGCGCTCAATCCGCCCGCGCCCGAAAAGGCGGAGTTTCGGAACAGTATGCAGGTCTTTCGCAGAGGCGACAAGGTCATGCAGACGAAGAACGACTACACGAAGGGCGTCTTTAACGGCGATATCGGCTTCATCGCGGAAGTCTCGGCAGATGGCGTCAAAGTACGCTATTCTGAGGAGCTGACGGCGGACTACGCGCCGAACGAGCTTCGGATGCTGACGCTTGCTTACGCGATGAGCGTGCATAAGAGCCAGGGCAGCGAGTACCCTGTGATCGTGCTGCCGCTTGTCGCGGCGCATCGTATCATGCTGCAGCGGAATCTTCTCTATACGGCGGTGACGCGTGCGCGGCAGAAGGTCGTGCTGCTCGGCTCGAAAGCGGCGGTCTTTACGGCGGTATCGAACGACAAGACGCGGCGGCGCTACACGCTGCTTGCCGAGAGACTCGCAGGCGCGGGCGGCGAAAGCCCGCTGCTCTCGTGAGGTGCGCCGCGCATCTCGCCGCTCTCGGCGCCGCTCTCGCGTCCATCGTCTTTCCCGCGCACTGTCCGGCGTGCGGCGCGTATGTCGAGGAGCGCGGCGGCTGGTGCGCGGCTTGTCTTTCGCGCACGGTGCAGCCCCATCGTCTTGCGGTCAGCGCTGAAGCCTGCGCCGCGCTCGATGGCGCATGGGCGGTCGGCTCGTATGCGGGTGCGCTCGGGAAGCTGATCCGCGATCTGAAGTATCGCGGCAGGCGCGGTGCGCTGCCCTATATCCATGCGGCGCTTCTTGCGGCGAAATTGCCGCAGGCGATCGTATCTGCCGATCTCGCCGTATGCGTGCCGCTTCATGCGGAGCGAGAGAAGGAGCGCGGCTTCAATCAGGCAGAGTTGATCTTTGCCGCGTGGCTCAAGGCGCAGGGCATTTCTCTCGCTGCATGTTTGGTGCGAAGCCGCGCCACCGCGCCGCAGTACGGCTTGGGCGAGCGTGCGCGCATCGAGAACGTGCGCGGTGCATTCTCGCTTTCGCTGGCGGAAAAAGGCGGCGCACTGCTCGCAGGAAAGCGCATCCTGCTGCTCGACGATATCCTGACGACGGGGGCGACGCTCGGCTCTTGCGCCGCCGTGCTGCGAAAGGCGGGCGCCGCCTCCGTGTATGCACTGGCGCTGGCGAGCGATCGAAGCTAGGGAAGCGCGGATGCAATGAAGTCACGAAAAAGGGTCTTTGCACAAGCCGAATGAACTTGTGCAAAGACCCTGTTGTTTTCCGTGCATGATCGGATGATTTTAAGGAAGCGCCGATACATTCAGCCGCCCATTTTCATACGTCCGGGCGACATCATTTTATCAGCGGTTCCGTAAGAAGAGGAGCAGACCGTCCGTGATGTATTTGTAAATCTCCACTGAATCGCCGGAATATATGCCGGAAGCATTGCGAACAAATACGCCGCTTCTGTTTCCGCTGTGCATGCCTTGGTTTTCCATGCGGCTGTAATCGGAGGAAAATTTGCGGTAGGCGTACGGCTCGTCGCCGGAAGCTGCGTTGTACATGGCGAAGATGCCTGTGGACGCATCGTAGGAGAAAGCGACCCACTCGTCATCGTCGTAGTCGTCGATGAGCATGTAGCGGTTGCCGTAAAACGTCGAAGCGGAGGTCTTCGGCGACTTTTTGAGAACGAAATCGCGCAGACTGCCGTCACCGGGGACGGTCGATGTGTAGCTGGCGGGAGATGCTGCGATCGCATCGCCCCCTTCGTCGTCGAAGATTTCCAATGCGTCGGTGATGTAGCGGTCGAGCGTCCATGTAGCGCCGATATGGGAGATGTAGGCGCTGTATATGCCGTCGGGGCCTTTTTTGTAGATCGTGCTGTCGATGACCTGTCCGTTCATCAGCTCGTCCACCAAAAGCTCATCATATTCGAGAAACATCAGACGTTGGTACGGTCCCGCATGGTTGTAAAGCGTGAAGGTATCGCTCGCCTCATCGTAGTCGAAGTACGCATCCCACCCCGACTGCGCCCAGTCTTCAATCCAGTATTCGCCGCGCGGGCCGGAGCCAATGAGAGCCTGCGGCGGCATGTACTTCGTCAGCGTGTAGCTTCTGCCGTCGCTCGTATAGGATATGTCGGTTTGTTCAAGGTCGTAGCGCGCCGCCTGCACAGGCGTATTTGCCGTGAGGAGAAGAGCGGCGCAGAAAAAGGTGCAAAGCACAGCCTTCAGAAGAGAAGGGGCGGTGGGGTTCATAAAAAGTCCTCCTTAATTTGTCATTTGTCGTTGTGCTGCCATGACCGCATACGAGATGCAGGCGCGGGAGAGGAAATCCTTGCGTCGATCCAAGCGATCAACGCATAAGACGCTCTCGCCTCCGGCAGTCCAAACTTTAGGCGGGGATTCTTCGTTCCGAGGTTGGGGCTGACCGTTTATCGGCAGCATCTTTTGCTGTTTATGATATCTTGCTCAGAGGGTTTCGTCAAATCGTATCGTTGATGAGCCTACCCTTTCGCCACATGCGTATAAAACAGAGCGACGCCAAGACCGTAGCCTGTGACCATGAGGATCGCCATAGGCATCGCCGTATGGTCGCCGGCGATGCCATAGCGGACATTATACCTAAAAAGGCGATTAAAAGAACACGGCTCTTTCTTGTCATTTGCATGAAAACACTTCTTTCTTACGCGTTTCTCATGAAAATGCAATATTGTAGAAAAGTCCCAGCAGTCTTGAGAGAAACGAGGCGTATGCAATTTTCCGCTTGACGAAACCATTCTCCCAAAGTATAATAAAAAGCAAGAAGAGAGGCTCCGTCGGACTTCCAAATGAGGAATACGGCGGAAGCGTAAGGAACGCCCTCCGCCATTGGGGACAACAATCGGGTGGAGCTGATGATCGGAACTGACTCGGGAAGCGTGCGGTACGTTCGTACAAATCGATGGCTTTCAGCAGCCGCATCTTTCGCAGCCTGCGAAAGATGCACGATGCACACAGCACGGATCAAGCCGTTCTTGGTACCCTTGGGGAGGGCGTCCCGTCCAAGACCTCATCCCTTCATTTGCGCCGCATACTGCGGCGCTTTTTTTGTGCGTGCGTTACTTCTCTTCGCGGTAAAGGCGTGCGATTTCGCGCTTGGCGATCTTGCCGGTCGAGGTGCGCGGCATCTCGGGGATTTGGCAAAATTCGCGCGGCACCTTGTAGACGGCGAGATTCTTTTGCAGGAATTTCTTCAGGGTGCGCATATCGACTTCTTCGTTTTTCTTTACCGTATAGTAGCAGCCGCCCGCCTGTCCGCGAAGAGGATCGGGGATGGCGATGACGGCGGCGTCTTCGATGCCGGGGAAGGCGTAGACCAGCTCTTCGATTTCGCGCGGATAGACGTTTTCGCCCATGCTGATGATCATGTCCTTGATGCGGTCAACGATGTAGACGAAGCCATCTTCGTCCATGCGGGCGATGTCGCCCGTATGCAGCCAGCCGTCCTGTATGGTGCGTGCCGTCGCCTCGTCCTGGTGCCAGTAGCCTTTCATGACGGTCGGTCCCTTGACGAGCAGCTCGCCCGTCGTGCCGCGCGGCAGCTCTTTGCCGTCTTCGCCTGCGATGATGACGGCAAGCCCTTTCAAGGGTACGCCGATGGAGCCGGGGCGGTAGTGGCGCGGCGAGTCCATCGTGACGACGGGCGAGGCTTCGGAGAGCCCGTAGACTTCGTAAATCGTCAGACCGAACTTCTCGCGGTAGGCGTTGGCGATTTCCTGCGGCAGCGCCGTGCCGCCGATGCCCGTCAAGCGCAGGCTCTTCAAGTCGGCTTCTTCCGCCTGCCGCGTGAGGATGGCACAGACGGACGGCACGGCGTACATGACGGTGACGCTTTCTTCGCGGATGGCGCGGATCGTCTCCTTTGGCATGAAGCCGTTGACGATGACGATTGTGCCGCCGGCGGTGAGCGTCGCGAGGACGGAGCATGTCCAAGCGAAGCAGTGGTACATCGGCAGGACGCATAGCACTTTGTCATCGGCTGTGATGGCGTGGTGTTCCATGACCTGCTGCGCATTGACGCGCTGGTTTTTGTGGCTGAGCACAGCGCCTTTGGGAGCGCCCGTTGTGCCTGATGTGTAGATGATGACGCAGGGATTTTCTTCGGAAAAGACATTGGCGAGCTTCGGCGCGGGCATGGCGCTCGCGGGCTTTAAGACGTCCGAGAGCGGCAGTTGGCAAAGCTCGCCGCCGTAGCCTTGCTGTCCTAAGTGGGATTCGAGCGGCAGTTCTTTTTCCGTCACGAGATGACGCACGTCGGCGTCCTTGATGATGTAGGCGGCTTCGCGCACGCTGAGCTGGTAGTTGAGCGGCACGGCGACGGCGCCGAGAGAGTTCACCGCGAGGTAGGCGATGAGAAGTTCGGCGCGGTTATGGGAAAAGAGTGCGACGTGATCGTGCGCACGGATGCCTGCGGCGTAGAAGCGGTCGCGTGAGGCGCGAAGGGCTTCCCGCAGCTCGTCGTAGGTGATGCGGCGGCCGCGGTCGATGACGGCGATATCCTCGCCGCGCCCGTTTTTCAGAATCTCATGGAGTAGCATGGAACACATCCTTTTATCTCTTTCAAAACATTGCTCATAGCTGAATTTTAAGGCGTAAAGGTCTGCAAGTCAACTGAAATTCTCCGCGCTTCCTTGACAAAACAGGGGTTCAATGCTAAATTTAAGATAGTATTAACTTATGCCTTGGATAGTGGATGTTTATGCTTGTATCAAGGTGTGCGAAAAGGGGAGTGCGATATGAGGAAAATCTTTGCCTTGCTGCTGGCGGCGGTCATAGCGATCGCAGCGGCGGGGTGTACGACGAGCGGACAGGATAAGAGCAAGGTCGGCAGCGCGGAGCCGGGATCGGGCAATCGTAAGATCACGATGGGCTACTCACAGATCGGCGCACAGTCGACGTGGCGTGCGGCGCATACGGCGTCGATCAAGCAGGCGGCGGAGGATGCCGGCATCGATCTGCAGTTTTCCAATGCGGAACTCAAGCAGGAGAATCAAATCCGAGCGATTCGCTCCTTCATCGCACAGAAGGTTGATATCATCGCCTTTTCTCCCATCGTGGCGACGGGCTGGGATGAGGTGCTGAAGGAAGCGAAGGAGGCGAAGATCCCCGTGATCGTCGTTGACCGCGATCTTCAAACGAACGATGAGAGTCTCTACGTCATGCGCATCGGCACGGATTCCGTGCGCGAAGGCCGCGAAGCGTTCCGCTGGCTCGACGGCTACATGCACGAAAAAGGGAAAACGCCGCGCGACGGCGGTGCGAAGTTCAACATCGCCGAGATCAAAGGACCGACGGGAGCATCCGTCGTCGAGCGACGCGATACGGGTTTTCGCGATGAGATGACGTCGTCGCCGAACAAGGACAGATACGAGATCCTCGTTGCGCAGAATTCGACGTTCCAGAAGGACGGCGGCAGGCAGGTCATGACAGAGATACTCAAGCACTATCGCGACAAGATCGATATTCTCTTCGCGCAGAACGACGACATGGCGCTCGGCGCGATCGAAGCGATTGAAGCGGCAGGCTTGAAGCCCGGGCAGGATATCGTGATCGTTTCGTGCGACGGCACGCGCGCGATCTTCCAGGCGATGATCGAGGGCAAGAGCAACTGCACCGTCGAGGGCAACCCGCTGCAGGGACCGCTCCTCATGGAGATGGCGAAGAAGGTCTTGGCGGGTGAAAAGGTCGAGCGCACCGTCTTTGTCAAGGACAGCGTCTATCCCGCAGACATCGCGTCGATCGCGATACAGGAAAGGAAATATTGATGAAAAAGGGCGCGGCGTGAGGGTCGCGCCTTTTTCCTAACCTTGCAGGCGTTTTTGTGCGCCGCCCTTACATGAAAGCTGCCGATCCGTCCGTGCCCTGCGGGCTTGACTTCTCGGGGCTTCATGCTAAAATAGTAAGTAAGAGAATGGAAAGCTCTACGAGCTGGAGGAGGTTCACTTTTGCTTACGTTTTTGATGGTGCTTGATGCGCTTGTCGCCATACTCTTGATCGTTGCTGTCTTGGGGCAGGAGCCTAAGTCTGCGGGCATGGGCGGCTTCGATGGGGGCGGCGGCGATACGGTGTTCAGCGCGAAGGCGCGTGGCATGGATGCGCTTCTTGCGCGTGTGACCGTCGTCTTGGCGGTTCTTTTTGGCGGGATCACGCTTGTGATTGCCAAGATGACGATGTAGGGCAGCCTTTGGCGCAGGAGATCCGACGCGATTTTCTTGGCGGCTGCACATGCGGCGGACGCTCGGCGAAAAGGCCGGGCGTTTCTTTCTATTGCGGGAGAGGTGCGCGGGATTTCGGCGTGCTCTGCATGTCGGGAAAAGGGGGGCGGCGATGATCATCGAGGGGGCAGAGCCTTTTCTCTTGCCGGGCGGTTCGCACGGCGTGCTGCTCCTGCACGGTTTTACGGGTATGCCGCCGGAGCTTCGGCTCATGGCGGAAGCGCTCCATCGCGCAGGTCATACGGTGCTGTGTCCGCGTCTCGCCGGTCATGGCACCAGCCCGGAAGATATGGCGCATACGGATGCTGAGGACTGGTACGATTCGGCGGCGGACGGGTATGCGCTGCTGGCAGGCGCTGCGCGGCGGATCTCTGTCGTCGGACATTCGATGGGGGCGCTTTTGGCTCTTCGCTTGGCGGCGCAAAAGTGTGTCGAGAGCGTCGTGACACTCGCCGCGCCGATCTTCATCGACGAGGGACGCGGCATGAAGTATCTGCCGCCGCGCAGCGAATGCATCGGCAGATTTCACCCGAAGCTGCGCAAGTCTCTGCGCGATGTGCCGGAGTTTTGCAATATGACATACGAGAAGATGCCGCTTGTCGCCATTCATGAGATGGTCGGCTTCATCGAGCGCGTCAAGGTGCTTCTGCCGCGCGTGACAGCGCCGCTTTTGCTCGTCCATTCGCTGCACGATCATACGGCACAGCGTTCGAGTCTCAAGTACATCTATGACCATGCGGGCGCGGTGCACAAGGAAGTTTTGTGGCTTGTGCGCTCGGGGCATCTCGTGATGCTTGATGCTGAACGGCGGACGGTGTTTCGGCGCACGGCGGCGTTTTTGTGTGCGCACGGCGGTGTGTGAAAGAATGGAGAAGGAACTGGGAGAAATGAATGGAACAAAATGAATTGCAGGAGCGCATCGTGAGTTATATGCGCACAGCAGCGTACAAGCCGCTGACGGCGGAGGAGCTGGCTGGTGAAATGCCGCTTTCGGAAGCAGAGCTTGCACGCTTCCGGACGGCTCTGGAAGAGCTGGAAAAGACCGCGGCCGTCATCAAGACGCGCCACAACCGCTTCGGCGTGCCGGAGCGCATGAATCTCATCGTCGGCAGGCTCTCGATGTCGGCGAAGGGCTTCGGCTTCATCATCCCCGAGGTACGCGAGAAGGAGACGGACAGCGACATCTTCGTGCCGGGCGGCAGCCTCGGCGGCGCGATGAACGGCGATCGCGTCGTGGCGCGGCTTTCGCCGTCGGAGATTGCCGGACGCTCGCGCGAGGGAGAGATCATCCGCATCGTCGAACGCGCGAACGAGTGCATCGTCGGTACGTTCGAGGAGAGCCGTCATTTCGGCTTCGTGACGCCTGACGACAAGAAGATCGGGCAGGATATCTTCATCCCGAAGGGAGCCGTGCATGGCGCAAAGGCGGGCATGAAGGTCGTCGTGCGCATCACGAAGTGGCCGGCGGGCAGGAGGAACGCCGAGGGCGAGGTGGAAGAAATCCTCGGCCGTGCGGGTGAGCCGGGCGTCGATGTGCTTTCCGTCATGAGCCAATACGGGCTGTCGGAGGAGTTTCCCGCCGACGCAGCGGAAGAGGCGGCGGCAATCGAGGATGCCGTCGCGCCCGAAGAGTTTCGCGGCAGACGGGACCGCCGCAGCTTTCGCATCGTGACGATCGACGGCGAGGATGCGAAGGATCTGGACGACGGCGTTTACGCCGAGCGGCGTGCGGACGGCAGCTTCTTCCTCGGCGTTTATATCGCCGACGTCAGTTGGTATGTGCGCGAGAATTCGCCGCTCGACCGTGAGGCGCGTGCGCGGGGCACGAGCGTCTACCTCGTTGACCGCGTGATTCCGATGCTGCCGAAGAAGCTGTCGAATGGTATATGCAGTCTGAATGCGGGCGAAGATCGCCTCGCGATGGCATGTGAGATGGAGATCGGTGCGGACGGTCTCGTCAAGAGCTACGAGATCCTGCCCGTCGTCATTCACGTCTATCGGCGGCTGACCTATACGCTCGTCAACGAGATCTTCGCCGAGGGCGCGGACGCGGTGCGCGCGGAGAACGCCGACCTCCTGCCGCTTCTTACACCTCTTCGCGAGGTGCATGACGCGATGGAAAAGGCGCGTCATGAGCGCGGCTCCATCGGCTTCGACGTGCCCGAGATCAAAGTGAAGCTCGACGAGAGCGGCAAGCCCGTCGCGCTCATCAAGCGCACGGGATCGCTCGCGGAGTCGATGATCGAGCAATGTATGCTCGCGGCGAACGAAACCGTCGCAGAGCACATGGAGAAGAAGGAGCAGCCGTTTCTCTACCGCGTGCATGAGCAGCCGTCAGACGAGAAGATTGAGCGGCTCAACAACCTTTTGGCGACGTTCTCGCTGCATCTTGCGCCGAATGAAGCGGGCGAAGTCGCGCCGAAGGATGTGCAGCAAGTCTTGGAAAAGGTCAAAGGGCGGCCCGAAGAGCGCATCGTCAGCGCCGTCTCGCTTCGCTCGATGCAGCAGGCGCGTTATGCCGATCAGCCGCTCGGCCACTACGGTCTCGCCGCGCGTCACTACACGCACTTCACGTCGCCGATCCGCCGCTATCCCGATCTCATCGTGCATCGTCTCCTGCGCGAGACGTTCGCGACGGGCACGATTGCTGCCGAGCGTCAGGAACGCCTGCGGAGTATCCTTCCCGAGATCGCCGAGCATACCTCAGCGCGTGAGCGCATCGCCATCGAAGCGGAGCGCGAGACGCAGGATATGAAGAAGATCGAGTACATGGCGCAGTTCGTCGGCGACGCTTTCGACGCCGTCATCAGCGGCGTCACGGCGTTCGGCATCTTCTGTGAGCTGGACAACGGCGTCGAAGGTCTCGTCCATGTGTCGAGCATGGTCAACGACTACTACGAGTACCGCGAGGAGCTTTATGCACTCGTCGGCGGAGCGACGCACGTCTCTTACCGCCTCGGCGAGCCTGTTCGCGTCGTGCTTGTTCGCGCCAATATCGCCGAGCGCAATCTCGACTTCATTTTAGAGGACAACGGCGTATTCGTCGCTGCGAAGAAGCCCGAGGGCGCGAAAGCGGAGCGGGGCGGCTCCCGTAGGGATGAGGACGCGAAGAAAGGTCTGCGTTCGAAAAAAGGCAGGGGCAGAAAAGGCGCGAAGAAAAAGCGAACCGATGCGATCATCGCCGATGTGACGAGCGCGGCGCACGCGGAACCGACGGCTCCGACAGCGGCGGAGCAAGGCGCAGCGCACGGAAAGAAGGGCGGCAGACCGCACAAGGGGAAGAAGCTGCAAGGCGAGGGGCGCGGTGCGAAGAAGCCGGAAAGGTTCCACGCGGAAAGGCAGGGCGCTCTCGCCGACGAGTCGAGCAGCAGCCGCCCCAAGGCGTTTTGGATGAAACCGCCGAAGGACTTGCGCAAGCAGGGCAAGAAAAATGCGCCCAAGCCCGACAAGAAGCGGCGTCCGCATCATAAGACCGAGCGTGCGACGGCGAACAGCGATTGATGGGAGAAGCGGCAGCTTCGGCAGAAAGAACAGGGGGAAGCGATGGGACGCAAGAACGACGGCGTGAAGATCGTCGCGGAAAACCGCAAGGCGCGTCACGACTATTTCATCCACGAAACCTTTGAAACGGGGCTTGTGCTGCAAGGCACCGAGGTCAAATCTCTGCGTGCGGGAAGAGTGAACCTCAAGGACAGCTTCGCATCGATCAAGAATGGCGAGATCTTCGTGGAGAACATGCACATCAGCCCCTACGAGCAGGGCAATATCTTTAACCACGAGCCGCTCAGAAAGCGAAAACTCCTCATGCACAAGGCGGAGATCGTCAAGCTCTTTTCCAAAACGCGCGAGAAGGGCTTCACGCTCGTGCCGCTGAAGCTCTATTTCTCGAAAGGCAAGGCGAAGCTCGAACTCGCGCTTGCAAGCGGCAAGCATACCTATGACAAACGCCGCGACCTCGCGGCAAAAGCCGCCAAGCGCGACATCGAACGCGCCGTGAAGGATCACAGCAAGGGCAGATGAAGCAGGAAAAGAGATGGCGCGCGCCATCTCTTTTTGATATACTTTAGAGAGAAGTCTTTGCAAATACGAGGAGATGTTCAGAAAAGGAATATGATCGATGAACATACAATATGCAAAAATGGCTGTGAAAAGTATTGGAGCAATGGACAGAACGATAAAGCGGCGTATCAAGCAGGCAATCGAAGGATTGCCGCAGGGTGATGTGAAACGGCTCAAGGGAAGTGATGAACTCTATAGGATGCGTGTTGGCGGTTGGCGAATCGTATTTTCGTATCCGGATAAGAATACCATTCTGATTGAAAAAATTGCACCAAGGGGCGATGTTTATAAGGGAGGCTTTCTGTTATGACGGTCAAAGCGCAAATCGTAGAAATGATAGATTTTATTCCAGATGGAGAATTACCGATTCTCTTGGAAGTGGTGAAGCGATTTTTGCCGAAAGATGCAGATGATGTTGCAACGGATGATGATCGAGAATCGCATCTGATCGCTGTGCAAGAATATATGCGTGGCGCTACGATAGCTCATGACGCTGTGGATTGGGATTCGTAGGAGATGAATGGACGGTAAAGCATGTAATATTGAAAAGAAAAATTTTATAGGATGAATGTCAACCGTCTGCATATATATAGTTGACAATTTGCCGTCAAGAGCGTATGATAAGAGCGATTTATGAAACTATACTTGCGGGAGGATTCGAGATTTATGAAAATCAGAGAAATGGTTCTCTGTGCGCTCTTTATCGCGCTTGTTGCCGTCGGCGCCTTCATTCGCATTCCTGTCGGCACGGACGTCTACACCTTGCAGTTCCTCTTCACGCTTTTGGCGGGCGTATTGCTCGGGGCGCGGCTCGGGGCGGTGGCGGTCGGCACTTATGTTCTCATGGGGCTTGTCGGCATTCCCGTTTTCGCGTCGGGCGGCGGACCAAGCTACATCCTGCAGCCGACGTTTGGCTATCTCGTCGGCTTCATCTGTCAGGCGTATCTGACGGGTGCGCTCGTGCGCGGCGGCGAGCCGACGTTCAAGCGTGTGCTCGGCGCGTGTCTCGCGGGCATGGCGGTCGTGTATCTTTTTGGCATCTCTTATTTCTATATCGCTTCGAACTATATCGTCGATGCGCCGATCACGCTCTGGCTCGCGCTCTGGTACTGCGGCATTCTGCAGGTTGTGCCGGATTTTTTGCTGTGCCTTGCCGCCGCTTTCATCGGTATGCGCTGCCGTAAGGCGGGGCTTTGGCTCTGAAATCCTCTTTGTGGTTAAAGGAGATATCTTTCATGGGAAAAGCATTGTTCATCACGGGAACGGGCACAGACATCGGCAAGACGTATGTGACGGGGCTCATTGTCAAACGCCTGAAGGACGCGGGTTTTCGCGCGGGCTATTACAAGGCGGCGCTTTCGGGCGCGGAGGTGGGAGCGGACGGTGCGCTTTTGCCGGGCGACGCGCTCTTCGTTCGCCGCACGGCGGGGTTGCCGGCAGAGGACGCGAGCGTATCCTATATCTATCGTGATGCTGTATCGCCGCATCTTGCAGCGAAGATCGAGAGCCGCCCCGTCGACTTTGACAAGGTCGAGCGCGATTTTTTCGCGGCAAAGGAACGCTTCGACTATTTGACCGTCGAGGGCAGCGGCGGCATCATCTGCCCGCTGCGCTGGGATGAAAAGGAGCATGTTGTGCTCGATGATCTCATCGTGCGCTTGCAGCTTTCTGCGCTTGTCATCGCCGACGCGGGGCTCGGCACGATCAATGCCGCCGTCTTGACTGCCGAGCATTTGAAGATGCGAGAGATTCCTTTGGCGGGCTTCATTTTCAACCACTGGCAGGCGGGGGATCGTATGCAGGAGGACAATAAGAAGATGGTCGAGGAAATGACGGGTGCGCCCGTCCTCGCCTGTGTCGAAAAGGGTGCGAAGGATCTGCCGCTTGCCGCCGACGCGCTCGCCGCGCTGTACGCATAAACTTAGGAGGAGAATCTATGCCAACGATTGAAGAACGCGACTTACGTCATATCTGGCACCCGTGCGCCCAGATGAAGGACTATGAAGAGCTTCGCCCTATGGTCATCGACCATGCGGAAGGCGCGTGGCTCTACGATGTGCATGGAAAGGCGTATCTCGACATTGTCAGTTCGTGGTGGGCGAACCTCTTAGGTCATGCGAACGAGAAGATCAACGCACGCATCAAGGCGCAGCTCGACCGCTTGGAACATGTCATCTTCGCAAACTTCTCGCACCGCCCTGCCATCGAGCTGGCGGAACGTCTTGCCGCACTTGTGCCGGCGGGGCTCACGAAGTTCCACTTCAACGACAACGGCTCGTCTGCCGTCGAAGCCGCGCTCAAGATGGCGTTTCAATACTCGCAGCAGACGGGGCGCATGAAAAAGACGCGCTTTATGTGTCTTTCCGAAGGTTATCACGGCGAGACGATCGGTGCGCTCTCCGTCGGCAGCATGGATCTCTTCGCCCAGATGTACAAGCCCATGATGATGGACAACATCCACGTCGAAGCGCCCGACTGCTACCGATGTCCTTTCCAGAAGACGCGCGAATCGTGCGCCTGCGAGTGCTTCTCCTATGTCCAAAAGGCGTTCGTCGAGCACGCGGCAGAATGTGCGGCGATGATCGTCGAGCCGCTTTTGCAGGGCAGCGCGGGTATGCGCATTTACCCCGAATTGTATCTCAAAAAACTGCGTGCGCTTTGTGATGATTACGATGTGCTCTTGATCGCCGATGAGATCGCGACGGGCTTCGGCAGGACGGGCAGGCTCTTTGCGACGGAGCGGGCGGGCATTACGCCCGACATCATGTGCCTTTCCAAAGGTTTGACAGGCGGCTATATGCCGATGTCGATCACTGTCGTTAAAGAGAAGATTTATGACGCTTTCTATGCAGACTGGAGCGAAGGCAAGGCGTTTATGCACAGCCACACCTACGCGGGAAATCCGCTTGGCTGCGCGGCGGCTCTCGCCGTCCTCGACATCCTCGACGAGGAAAATATCTTGGAAGAAGCGGAAAATACGGCTCTCTGGCTGACCTCGCGCATGGAAGAGGTGTTCGGTGCGCACAAGCATGTCGGCGAGATTCGCCACATCGGCTTGATTCACGCCGCCGAGCTTGTCGAGGACAAGCGGGAGAAGCGTCCCTTCGACGGAAGCCGCCGTCTTGGCTACGCCATTTATCGAGCGGCTCTGCGTCACGGGCTGCTGCTGCGCCCGTTGGGCGACGTCCTTTACTTCAATCCGCCGCTCAACATCAAGAAGGAAGAGCTTGACACCGCGATCTGCCGCATGAAGCAGGCGATGGATGAGGTGCTTGGGGTATAGAAAATATCAACGGAACGCCGTCCGCCGCAAAAAGAAAGCGTCGGGCGGCTTTTTGCTGTAAATTTTACTCCTTGGAAATTAACCGCTTTTTTCAGAGGACATAGAGGAAAAAATTTGCTATAATAAGAATGATAAGCGCTGGATTCTATGCTTGGGTAAAAGCCCATCCGGGGGGTAATGGATATGTTTGCAATCATCGTTGGCACACACGGCAGATTGGCGGAAGAGCTGCTCGCATCCGTCGATATGATTTTTGGAGAGGTGCAGAATACGGCGGCGGTCACGTTTTTGCCGGGGGAGGGGCCTGCGGACATTACGGCGAAGTATGAGGCTGCCTTGGAAAAGGTCGATGCGTCGGGCGGTGCGCTCTTCCTCGTTGATATTTTTGGCGGCACGCCGTACAATGCCGCCTGCCGTATCGTCATCAACAACGAGAAGTACGGCATTGTCACGGGGGCAAGCCTGCCGATGCTCGCCGATATGGTGAATGCGCAGATGATGGATGAAGGGACGGATATTCGTGCGCTGATGGAAAAGGCGGCGGGTGCAGGGCAGAAGGGCATCCGACTTTTCCATACGAGTACGGTCAACGCCTGAGGATTTGAGAGACGTACCATAGTGGCAGGATAGGAGAGAGAGACATGATCAGTACGATTGGCGTTGTGACTTCGGGCGGCGACAGTCCGGGCATGAATGCGGCGGCGCGTGCCGTCGTGCGTACGGCGATATCCGAGGGCGTGAAGATCTTCGGCATTTACGGCGGCTATACGGGGCTTTTGGACGGTGATATCAAGGAGCTTTCGACGCGCAGCGTCAGCGATCTCATCCAGCGCGGCGGCACGTTCCTCGGTACAGGACGCTCCAAGCGCTTCCATACGGAAGAAGGACGCAAAGAGGCGATGGAAAAGCTCAAAGCGCACGGCATCGAAGGTCTCGTCGTCATCGGCGGCGACGGCAGTCTCACGGGCGCGGCACACCTCTCGCGCCACGGTATGCCGATCGTCGGTCTGCCGGCGACGATTGAGAACGACGTTTGGGGAACGGATTATACGATCGGCGCCGATACGGCGGCAAATACGGTCTTAGAGGCGATCAACAAGCTGCGTGACACGGCGTCGGCGCACCGTCGCATCATACTCATCGAGGTCATGGGCAAGAAGTCCGGCTGGCTTGCGATGATGGCGGGCGTCGCGGGCGGCGCTGAATATGTGCTCGTGCCCGAGGTCAAGTATGACCTTTCGGCGATCTGCCAGGAGATCATGGAAGCCTACGAGGCGGGCAAGAAGTACAGCATCATTGTCGTGGCGCAGGGCGCAGGCTCCGCCGTCGATATGGGCAAGTTCATCGGTGAGACGACGAAGATCGACACGCGCGTGTCCGTCTTGGGATACATCCAGCGCGGCGGTGCGCCGACGGTCGAGGACCGCATGAAAGCGTCGCTTCTTGGCGAGCGTGCGGCTCTGGCTCTGATGTCAGGCGCGAGCAACATCGTTTTCGGCTTCGACATGGGCAAGGTCGTGAGCATCAACCTGCACGATGCCGTGACGAATCGCAAGACGCTTGATCCGGAGATCGTGCGCCTTGCACGCGTGCTCGCTTGACGAGGGAGGTTGAGAGAATATGAGGATTGCTATTCTCGGCTACGGAAATCTCGGGCGCGGCGTGGAGTGCGCCGTGCGGGACAACAAGGATATGGAGCTTGTCGCCGTCTTTACGCGGCGCGATCCGAAAGAGGTAGAGATACGGACGGATGGCGTGCCTGTCGTCAGCGTCGAGGACATCGAAGCGTGGCAGGATAAGGTCGATGTGCTCATTCTCTGCGGCGGCAGTGCGACGGATCTGCCCGAGCAGACGCCGAAATATGCCGCGCTTTTCCACGTCATCGACAGCTTCGACACACATGCGAAGATCCCCGAGCACTTTGCCGCTGTGGACAAGGCGGCGAAAGGGTCGGGGCATGTCGCCGTCATTTCCGTCGGCTGGGATCCGGGACTTTTTTCGCTCGCGCGCGTTTACGCAAATGCCGTCCTGCCGAACGGCAAGGATTACACTTTCTGGGGGCGAGGCGTCAGTCAAGGTCACTCCGACGCCATTCGCCGCATCGCGGGCGTGAAGGATGCGAAGCAGTACACCGTACCCGTCGTCAAGGCGCTCGCCGCCGTACGACGCGGTGAGAATCCCGATCTGACGACGCGCGAAAAGCATACGCGCGAATGCTTCGTCGTCTTGGAAGAGGGTGCGGACGCGGCGAAGGTCGAAAAGGAAATCAAGGAGATGCCGAACTACTTTGCCGACTACGATACGACCGTGCATTTCATCACGGAAGAAGAACTCAAGGCAAGCCACGGCGGACTTGCACACGGCGGCTTCGTCATCCGCACGGGTGTGACGGGCTGCTATGGAGAGCATAAGCACGCGATCGAGTACAGTCTGAAACTCGACTCGAATCCCGAATTTACGACGAACGTCCTCTTGGCGTATGCAAGGGCGGCGTATCGTCTCGCGGAGGAAGGTACAGCCGGCTGCAAGACCGTTCTCGACATCGCTCCTGCATATCTCTCGCCGCTTTCGGCAGAGGAGCTTCGGGCGAAGCTCCTCTGAGGGGAAAAGTATAAGAAGGGCGCCGTCTGCCGGACGGCGCCCTTTTTGGCTAGGTTTTCTTTGTACGGAAGGATTCGTTTAGAAGAACATCGACAGAAGCGTCCCCACATTGGCATAGGCATTCATGCTCGTCAAGGCGCCTGCCGACGTGTAGGCGAGCGCACGCTGGTAGTTGGGACCAAGCATCTGCTGCGCCGACGGGAAGATCTTGTCGCGCTGCGTCTTGGCGAAGTCGACCTTCTTTTCCGTTGCACCCGCGAGACCGTTTTTGCCGAGGATGTTTTCGACACGGTTCGGCTCTTCCTTGAGCGCCTTTGTCAGCGCTGCGTCGTTGACGGACAATGTCCCTGACGCTGCGTTCACCGTGATGCCGACCTGGCGCAGGGTGTCCGCCTTGTAAGAGGTGTCGCCGAACATCTTCGCCATGCCCGAGGCGCGGCTTGAGACGTCGGAGTAGTTGCCGAACATTTTGATCGTGTCGTTGTAGTCCGAAACGAAGTCCTTGACGTTCTTGAGTGCGGCTTCGGTGTTCTGCTTCGTGTCTGCCTCGGTCGCGCCCGTGACGTTGAAGTTCGTGTTCTTGAGCGCCGCAGATGTCTTGGAAAGAGCGTTCATCGCCGTATCGAACGTCTTGTAGAAGCCGTCGGATGCCTCTTGGTAAGACTTCAGTACGACGCGCGTGTTCGCCTTGAGGTTCATCAGGGCGTAGGCGTTCGAGCCGAAGCTCTGCGAGTTCAGTAGCGAGGAAAGCCCCTTGGAAGCGCGAGAGGACTGCGCTCCAAAAAGCGAGCTGCCCGCAGCGCTCGTTCCGCCGAAAAGCGAGTAGCCGCTCTTCTGTGCGAAGCGGTACATGCCGTAGTTCGCTTGCGTCATGGAATATATCGTTGGCATAATAGCCAGCTCCTTTCAAGAATGTGAGACAGCATGGATTCTTCACGAGAAAATACATCGTTTCATTGAGTATATCGAAAGGTGGGAGGGATTTCTTTAGCATCCGGATTGCTCACAAGCGACCAAAATGCTGATACCAGCTGTAGACGATGCTCTCTTTGTTCGCTGCGATGCCTTTGAGCAGACGGTTCAAATCTTTTGTCGGAATGCCGCTGTGATTATGTGCAACGATGGGATTGCCCGTTGGCGGAATCCAAATTTTTGTGGCGTTTGGTGTTGGTACACCTTTACAAACATGTATGTGTACAGGTTCGTCATTTTCGTTTGACCAGAAAAAGAGACGGTAACCGAATAACTCACCCCACGTCGGCAATGACTTCACCATCCTCGCGTGCGATCTCCCAGATCAGAGCGCTGTTTCGCTGAACGAAATTGAGCAGCTCGGTGCGCTCGTCCTCGCTAAAGCCGCTGTAGCTTACGAAAGAGATGCTTGGCAGCAGGATTTCTGCCGTATCAAAGCCGTTTTCTGCTGCACGCTCCATATAGACCAAGATGCTTTCGCCCTTTTGAGCGGATTGGTGTATATCGGAAAATGTTGTGACGATGCCGTTGATCGTGCTGTAATGATGCTTCATGACGCACCTCCTCCCTAAATGTCTGTTACTTCAACTATAGAGGAGCCGCCGCGCTTTGTCAAATGGGAATTTCTCCTTGCCCCAAGGCTTTTCTTATGATATAATCATTCAGTCACAGGACAGTTGGTTCGAAGGTTTAGGAATCACTGATAAATTCAGCCACCCATCTTCACACATCTGGGCGACCTCATTTTATCAGCGCTTCCTCTATTTTGAGCCTTCCCTGCTCCCGAGGGAGCCACAGACCATAGAGGAGGTGTTTTTGTGAGAAAATACGAGGTTATCTTTATCGTGAAGCCGATGGAGGAGGAAGCGACGAACGCTGTTATCGAAAAGTTCGTCAAGCTGATCCAGACGAACGGCGGCACGATCGACAAGGAAGACCGTTGGGGCAAGAAGCGTCTGGCGTATGAGATCAAGGATTACACGGACGGCTACTACTGCTTGCTCAATGTCACGGCTGAGCCTGCCTGCATGAAGGAATGCGACCGCGTCATGAAGATCACCGACGATCTTCTGAAGCACATGATCGTGCGTGCGGAGGAGCTCATCGCGGTCGGCGAGAAGGCTGCGGCAGAGTCGCCGGTCGAAGAAGCGGAGTGAATTTGAGGGAGGAACTGCCATGAATAAGGTGCTTTTGACCGGAAATCTCGCCCGTGATCCTGAGGTGCGCTATACGCAGAGCGGCAAGGCGGTCGCTTCGTTTTCGCTCGCCGTGAACCGCCGCTTCGGCAGGGCGAACGACGGGCAGCAGCCGTCGGCGGACTTCATTTCCATCGTCGCATGGGAGAAGCTCGCGGAGTTCTGCGGCAACTACCTGACGAAAGGCAGCCGCATCCTCGTCGAGGGTCGTCTGCAGGCGAGAAGCTACGATGCGCAGGACGGCTCGAAGCGCTATGTGACGGAAGTCGTCGCAAACGACATCGAGTTCGCCGGATCGCGTCCGCAGGGCGCAGGCGCGCCGGGCACGCCGATGCAGAGCAGTGCGCCGAGCCATCAGCCGCCTGCCGGACAGGAGTCCTTCGGTCCTTCCATACCTGATGAGGAAATCCCATTCTAACAAAGGGGAGGGAATTGATTTGATCAGACGTGACAGAGGCAGACGTTCGCGCCGCAAGGTTTGCACGTTCTGCGTGGACAAGGTGGATGTCATCGACTATAAGGATGTCGCGAAGCTGCGCCGTTTCATCACGGAGCGCGGCAAGATCCTGCCGCGCCGCATTTCGGGCAACTGCGCGAAGCATCAGCGCCAGGTGACGCTTGCGATCAAGCGTGCGCGCAATATTGCGCTCTTGCCGTTCACTGCGGAGTAAGGAAAAGAGAGCCGAAAGGCTCTCTTTTTGTATGGATAAGGGATGGAGGCGCTCTTATGGGCTTTTCCGTGAGTGATATGACTTTGCGCTCGCATCTTGCGGTCACGGCGTATCTCGTCATCGGACCTCGTGATACGAAAGGGCGGCGCGTCGGCGAGATCGTCAAGGCGGCGGTACGCGCGGGCTTCACAGCGGTGCAACTTCGCGCGAAAGAGGAGAGCGCACGCGAGCAGATCGCGCTGCTCGGCGAGGCGGCGCGGGCGATCGAGGTGGCGGGAGCGGCGTCAAGCGTGCCGCTCCTCGTCGATGATCGGCTCGATGTTGCGCTCGCGGCGCGGGATATGGGCGTCGCCGTTGCGGGCGTGCATGTGGGGCAGAAGGATGTACCCGCGCATATTTGCCGCCGCTTCCTTGGGGAAACGGCAATCGTCGGCCTGTCGGCGCATCCGCGGGATCTGCTTCGGCTCGCGCCTGAGGATCTGGCGGCTGCCGACTACATCGGTACGGGTCCTTTGCATGCGACGGCGTCGAAGCCTGATGCCGGCATCGAAGCGGACGGCAGCTTCCGTACGCGCGGGCTGGCGGAAATCGCCGCCTTCGCCCAAAAGAGTCCCGTGCCCGTGATCGTCGGCGGCGGCGTCAAGGCGGCGGATCTTCCAGCCATCAAAGCGACGGGAGCAGCCGGTTTCTTCGTGATCTCCGCCGTCGCAGCGGCAGCGGATGCAGAGGAAGCGGCGCGGGAGATGGTCGCGCAGTGGAATAGCGCAAAATAAGGGCTGAAGCCATTGGCTTCAGCCCTGAAATTTCTTGGTGACTCCTATGGGATTCGAACCCATGAACCCGCCGTGAGAGGGCGGTGTCTTAACCACTTGACGAAGGAGCCTTTTGAACAAAAGCTATTATATTACATATTTTGCAGTTTGGCAAGACTTTTTTTGAGGCGATCGAGAGAATTTTTTTTGCCGAGCATGAAGAGCGCTTCTGTGACGCCGCCCGGCGTGACTTTCTGTCCTGAGATGGCGATGCGCAGCGGCCACATGACGGCGCCTTTCTTTTCGCCACGTCCCTCTACGAAGGTGTCGAGTGCCGCGTTGATGGCGTCGGGTGTCCACGGTTCTGTGCTTTCGAGCATCGGCAGCGTTTCGGGAAGAAGCGCACGCGCTTTTTCCGGCGTGGTTTTGTTGCGCTTGTTTGTGTAGCAGTCGATGTCGTAGTCGGGCATTTCGATGAGGAAGCGGATCTGCGGTGCGATTTCGCTCAAGCGGCTGAGGCGCGGGCGCAGGATTTCGGCGATGTAGTCCCACTTCTCGGCGAGTTCTGCCGGCAGATCGCCTGCGAAGGGACGCGCGAGCTTGGCGAAGGCGACGGGATCCATCGACTTGAAGTATTCGCCATTCATCCAGTCGAGTTTTTTGTAGTCGAAGATGGCGGGCGATTTGCTGATGCCGTCGAGGGAGAACGCTTGAATCAGCTCTTGCATCGTGAAGATTTCCTGATTCGTGTCCTTGGGCGACCAGCCGAGGAGCGCGACGTAGTTCGTGACGGCTTCGGCGAGGTAGCCTTCGTCGAGCAGCTGACCGAAGCTCGCTGCGCCGTGGCGCTTGGAGAGCTTCGACACCGTGCCGTCCTCGCTCTTTCCCATGACGGGCGGCAGGTGGATGAATTCGGGCAGCTGCCAGCCGAAGAATTCGTAGAGCAGTACATGCTTGGGCGTCGAGGTGATGTACTCGTTGCCGCGAATGACGTGCGTGATCTCCATGAGGTGATCGTCGACGACGTTGGCGAAGTTGTACGTCGGCATACCGTCGCTTTTTAAGAGAATCTGGTCTTCGAGTTCGCTGTTTTCAATCGTGATGCTGCCGAGGATCAGATCGCGGTACGTCGTTGAGCCGACAAGCGGCATTTTCTGGCGGATGACGTAGGGCGTTCCCGCCGCGAGCTGCTTTTCGATTTCTTCGGGCGCGAGGTCGCGGCAGTGGCGGTCGTAGCCGCCGAACTTTTCGGATTCTGATTCGTGTGCATGATCTTTCGCCGCGCAGAAGCAGCGATAGGCGTGGCCTGTGGCGACGAGCTTTTCGGCGTATTCTTTGTAGATCGCCTTGCGCTCGCTCTGCACATAGGGTCCGAAAGCGCCGCCTTTTTCGGGGCTTTCGTCGGCGACGATGTGCGCGGCGGCAAGGCTCTCGTTGATGACTTCGCGTGCGCCTTCGACGAAGCGCTCTTGGTCGGTGTCCTCGATGCGCAGGATGAAGTCGCCGCCTTGGGACTTCGCGAAGAGATAGCCGTAAAGCGCCGTGCGCAGGTTGCCGATGTGCATGTAGCCCGTGGGGCTGGGTGCGAAGCGCGTGCGTATGTGCTTGCTCAAGATGATTCCTCCCAGTAATTTTTCGGTAGATAATATGTGTAGTATAGCAGTAATGTGTGTGATGTGCAAACGAGAGATACGGGCGGTAGAGCTGGACAACGAAATCTAACCCCCGCCTGCGCCCTTTGGGCTTGTCGCTTCTAAGAAATCGTAGCCACAGCGTTGCTGGACAACGATTTCTAAGAATCGCCTGCGCCCTTCGGGCTTGCCGCTTCTAAGAAATCGTAGTACAATAAAGTAAATGGTGGGGATGGAAGGAGAATCTTTCTGTTTCGTGAGTTTTTGGGATGGAGGACGAAGTATGTTGAACAAAAAGACGAAGATCATTTGCACGCAGGGGCCTTCGACGGATGCACCGGGGATGGTGGAAAAGCTTATTGAGAACGGCATGAATGTCGCGCGCTTCAACTTTTCTCATGGTACGCATGAGGAGCATTTGAAGCGCATCAACCGCGTGCGCGAGGCGGCGAAGAAGACGGGGAAGGTCGTGTCGCTTTTGCTTGATACGAAGGGACCGGAGATGCGCCTCGGTGAGTTCAAGGATGGCTCGGTTATGCTTGAGGCGGGGCATTCGTTCGTGCTGACGTACGATGATGCGCCGGGCGATGTGACGAAGTGCTCGGTCAATCACAAGAAGCTCTATACGGAGGTCAAGCCCGGCGACAAGCTGCTTCTTTCCGATGGGCTTGTTGAGCTGAAGGTCGAGAAGATTCAGGGCAAGGACATCGTGACGACCGTTTTGAACTCGGGCAAGATGAGTACGAGAAAGCGCGTTGCTGCGCCGGGCGTTCCTTTGGGTTTGCCGCCGATTTCGGAGCAGGACAAGAAGGATATTCTCTTCGGTATTGAGCAGGATATGGACTTCATTGCGGCGTCGTTCATCCAGCGTGCCGATGATGTCAAGGAGATCCGCAAGCTGCTCGATGAGCATAGCGGCAGGATGGAGATCTACCCGAAGATTGAAAATCTTGAAGGCGTGAAGAATTTTGACTCGATCCTTGAGGTTTCGGACGGCATCATGGTCGCACGCGGCGATCTCGGCGTGGAGATTCCGGCAGAGGATGTGCCTTTGATTCAAAAGGAGATCATTGCGAAGTGCAACAAGGCGGGCAAGCCTGTCATCGTTGCGACGCAGATGCTTGAATCCATGACGACGAATCCGCGCCCGACGCGTGCGGAGGCTTCGGATGTCGCGAACGCGATCTTAGACGGCACGGATGCGATCATGCTGTCGGGCGAGACGGCGAGCGGCGCTTATCCGGCGGAAGCGGTCGAGACGATGGCGACGATCGCGCTTCGCGCTGAGTCTTCGCTGCATTACAAGAAGATGTATCAGGGAACGGGGCTTGAGGATCTGAAGTCGCGCACGCGGGCGGTCGCTCATGCGACGGTGCAGATGGCGATGGAACTGGGCGCCGATGCGATCATCACGCCGACGGTCAGCGGCTATACGGCACGCATCATCTCGCATTATCGCCCGAAATCGCTCATCGTCGCCTATACGCCCGACGAAAAGGCGATGCGCCAGCTGAACCTGCGCTGGGGCGTTTATCCCATCAAGGCGGCAGGCATCTGGCCGGATGAGGGTGAGATGCTGGCGAATGCGACGGCTTCGGCGGTAGAGCAGGGCTGTGTCGAGCGCGGGGATCTGACGATCATTACGTCGGGCATCAAATCGGAAGAGGGCAACACGAACGCGATTCGCGTCTATACGATCTGATGCGGATGTCTGCGATTTCGCGCTTGCGGCGTGTTCGCGGCTGTGCTATAATGATGGGACGGTGGGCGCGTGCTCACAAAGAGGCTTTGACCCAGCGATGGGGGAAGGTCGGACCAAGCGGGCGCATAGTTCGCTTGTAAGTATTGCCCCTCTGGGGAAAAGTGAGGTGTATTAGAATGAAGGAAGGGCTTCATCCGGAATTCTTCGAGGCGAAGGTGACGTGCGGCTGCGGCAACACGTTTACGACAGGCTCGACGAAGAAGGAGCTGCGCGTTGACGTCTGCTCGAAGTGCCACCCGTTCTTCACGGGTCGCCAGCGTGATGTCGCTGCCGGCGGACGTATCGAAAAGTTCAACAAGCGCTACGGCAAGCAGTAAGATGCTGGGGCAGGGCAGAGATGCCCTGCTCCTTCTTTTTTAAGGGGGAAATTTTTTGGAAGAAAAACTCATGGTCGGCGGTCAGGCGGTCATCGAGGGCGTGATGATGCGTGGACGGGGCCGCACAGCGACGGCGGTGCGCACGCCTGACGGTGCGATTTCCGTCGAGGCGAAGGATGTGCGGTCGTTTTCTGACCGCTTCCCCATATTCAAAAAGCCTTTTTTGCGCGGCACGGTCGCGCTTGTCGAATCGCTTGTCATCGGCATACGTTCGCTGTCTTGGTCGGCAAAGATGGCAGGCGAGGAGGAAGAGCAGCTTTCGGATAAGGAGCTTGCGGGCACGATTGCCGTCGCTTTCGTACTTGCCGCCGTGCTTTTTATCGCTCTGCCGACAGGGGCGGCGAAGCTCTTCCATGCATGGTCGGACGATCCCGTGTTCTTGAACCTTGCGGAAGGCTTCTTGCGACTTGGCGTCTTTTTGGCGTATATATGGGGCATTTCACGCATGAAGGATATTCAGCGCGTGTTCCAGTATCACGGCGCCGAGCACAAGACGATCTTCTGTTTCGAGGCGGGACTTCCCCTGACGACGGAGAATGCGCAGAAGTTCGAGCGGTTTCACCCGCGCTGCGGCACGTCGTTCCTCTTGATCGTCATGCTCGTCTCCATCTTTGTGTTTGCGTTTCTCGGCTGGCCCGATCTCTGGCTGCGCATCGTGAGCCGCATCGTGCTTCTTCCCGTTGTCGCGGGCATTTCCTACGAGGCGATTCGTCTGGCGGGCAGGAGTCAAAATGTGTTCGTTCGTATTCTCTCGCTGCCCGGACTTTGGCTGCAGCGGTTGACGACGCGCGAGCCGGACGCTTCGATGCTTGAGGTCGCGATCGAGTCGCTCAAGGCGGCTCTGCCGCCGGAGAAGATTCCGGCGGGAAGCGGCGATTATCTGCGGAAAGCGGCTTCTGAGACGGCGGTATATGAACAGCCGGCAGCGGCTTTTGCCGCGAGATGCGGCAAGTGAGAAAGGAGATGCGACGTGCTGGATAAGCTCCATGCCGTAGAGGAAAAATATCGTGAACTGGAGTCGCTCATCAGCGATCCGGCGGTGCTTGCCGACATGCCGAAGTGGCAGCGTCTGAGCCGTGAGCACGCGCAGCTTGCGCCTATCGTGGAAAAGTACCGCGAGTACAAAAGTGTCTGTGAAGGGCTGGCTGATGCCAAGGCGATCTTCGACGAGAATCCCGAGGAGGATATGCGCCGTCTCGCCGAGGATGAGATCGCAAAGCTGCGCCCTCGGTTGGATGCGTTGGAGCGCGAGCTGCCAATCCTGCTCTTGCCGAAGGATCCGAACGATGAGAAAAACGTTATCGTCGAGATTCGAGGCGGCGTCGGCGGCGAGGAGGCGGCACTTTTCGCCGGCGATCTTTTCCGCATGTACGCACGCTATGCCGAGCGGCGCGGCTGGCGCGTCGATGTCATCGAGCGAAATGCGACGGAGATCGGCGGTTTCAAGGAGATCTCCTTCTCCGTGGACGGTGCGGGCGCATACAGCTTTTTGAAGTACGAGAGCGGCACGCATCGCGTGCAGCGCGTACCCGTTACGGAGTCAAGCGGGCGCATTCATACGTCTGCCGTGACGGTCGCCGTCTTGCCCGAAGCTGAAGAAGTCGAGGTCGAGATCGCTGCCGCTGACCTTCGCATCGACACCTACTGCGCTTCGGGCGCGGGCGGGCAGTATGTCAATCGTACGGAAACGGCGATCCGTATCACGCATCTGCCGACAGGAATCGTCGTACAGTGCCAGGATGAGAAGTCGCAGCTCAAAAATAAGGAAAAAGCGATGCGCGTCCTGCGTGCGCGTATTTTGGAAAAGGCGAGAGAGGAGCAGGCGGCGACGGTCGCCGCCGACCGTAAGAGCCAAGTTGGTTCGGGCGACCGCAGCGAGCGCATCCGCACGTACAACTTTCCGCAGGGGCGCGTGACGGATCACCGCATCGGCTTGACGCTGCACAAGCTCGAAGCGGTGCTTGACGGCGATTTGGAGGAGCTTCTGCACGCGCTGATTACCGCCGATCAGGCGGAAAAGCTCAAGAAGGCGCAGTGATGGCACAAGAAACTTGGACGATCGGCTCGATTTTGCAGTGGACGCAAAACTACTTTAGAGAGAAGGGTGTCGAAACGCCGCGCCTCGACGCCGAGGTGCTGCTTTCGCATGTGCTGAAAAAAGAGCGCATCTATCTCTACGTCCACTTCGATGAGCCGTTGGAAAAGGCGGAGCTCGTAGCGTTTCGCGAGAGCGTAGCAAAGCGTGCGCGGCGCGTGCCGACCGCGTACATCGTAGGGCGACGTGAGTTCATGGGACTTGATTTTGCAGTGTCGCGGGCGACCTTGATCCCGCGCCCGGATACGGAAATCCTTGTGGAAGCGGCGGTCGAACGGCTCGGGCGCATGACAGAGGGCGGCGCCCGAGCCGTTCGCTTCGCCGACATCGGCACGGGGACGGGCGCGATTGCGCTCTCTGTCCTGTGGTACGCCGCAGGCGATGTGACGGCTGCTGCCGTCGATATATCGCCAACAGCGCTTGCCGTTGCGCGTGAGAACGCCGAGCGGCTTGCGCTTGCCGCTCGTGTGAGTTTCATCGAGGGAGATTTGCTCCTGCCGCTTGCTGACGGAGCGTTTGATGCGATCCTCTCGAATCCGCCCTATATTCCGGACGGCGAGGTCGAGAGCCTTGCCCCTGAGGTGCGCGTCTATGAACCGCTGCTTGCGCTCAAGGGAGGCGCGGACGGCATGGATTTCTATGCGCGGCTCTTAAAGGATGCGCCGCGCTGTTTGCGCGCGGGCGGCTTTCTTGCAGTCGAGGCAGGCATCGGGCAGGCGCAGAAGATTCGTGCGATGGCGAAAGCGCCTTGGGGTGAGGTCGAGATCCTCTCGGATCTTGCCGGAATCGAGCGCGTCGTCGTGCTGTGGTTGGGGAGGTAGCATATCGGTGCTTTCGACAAGAGTTTTGCCGCCGACAGCGGCTGCGATGGAAGAGGCGGCGGCGATTCTTCGCGCGGGCGGCGTCGTCGCTTTTCCAACGGAAACGGTCTACGGTCTCGGGGCAAACGGTTTTGACGCCGCTGCCTGTGCGAAAATCTATGAAGCGAAGGGGCGCCCTTCGGATAACCCTTTGATCCTGCACATCGCGCACCGCTCCATGCTCGATGAAGTGGCACTTGCGGTGCCCGAGATGGCAGAGCGGCTCTTGGCGGCGTTCTGTCCCGGTCCTTTGACCTTGGTGCTGCGCCGCCGCGCCGCTGTTCCCGCGAGCATCACGGGCGGTCTTGCAACCGTCGGCGTGCGTCTGCCGGAGAACGACGTCGCCCGTGCCCTCATTCGAGCGGCAGGCTTTCCTCTAGCTGCGCCGAGCGCCAACACGTCGGGCAGACCAAGCCCGACGACGGCGGCAGCGGTGCTCACAGACCTCGCGGGACGTATTCCGCTGATTCTTGACGGCGGTCCCTGCCGCTTCGGCGTCGAGTCCACGATCGTCGATGTGACGGGCGATGCTGCGGTCCTCCTGCGCCCCGGTGCGATCACGCGCGAGATGATCGAAGAAGTCGCAGGCGCGGTGCAGCTCGACCCCGGGCTTCTTGCACAGGAACGCGCGGCGCGGGCGTCAGGCGCGGAGGCTGCGGATGAGGCGGGCGATGCACTCTTTGACGCTACACCGCGCGCCCCTGGCATGAAGTATACACACTATGCGCCGTGCGCGCCGCTGACACTGATCGCAGCAGCCCCCGCCGATCTTCCCGCCGCCTTTCGCCGCGTACTTGCCGAGGAATCGGGCAAGGCGGTCGGTCTGCTCGTGACCGATGAAACGGCAGCGGCGCTCGCAGATGACGCTGAAGGACGATTCCTCGTGCGCCTCGGTGCGAGAGACGACATGCACGCCATCGCCGCGCGGCTCTACGAAGCCTTGCGTGCTTTTGACGAAACGAGCGTTTCCTGCATCTTCGGCGAAGCCTTGGACGAAACCGGTTTGGGGCTTGCTGTTATGAATCGGCTGAAAAAGGCTGCGGGGTATCGGATTCGTTCTTTTTAAGCAGAGGTGCATGACATCCTGCCGGAAAGCCGTTTGTTTTTGGTATTCGTATCACGATGGATTACAGTAATCATAAGCCGCCGCATATTCATGCGGCGTATTCGAGCGGTTGAAGGATCGGGCATTTTTTACGTCTGCTTTGACGCTTATGAACGGTACAGCGGTGTGGGATGTCACAGGGACGCATGATGTGATGAAGTGCATTGACATGGATCCATTCGTTCTCTACGACGCACCGGTTATTCCCGACCATCTGGAAGAATTTACCCAAAAAGCCCAAGACTAAAGATTTATTATTATCATAGGTAATAAGTCTAAAGTATGATAAGATTTTAGAGGTTTATAAAACTTTATTCTGCAAGGTAGATTTTCTTATGGAAGCGTAGTATAATAAGTGCTGGAAAAAAGTGCTTGTTATCATGAAAATCAAGGGGAAAGCCTGTATGGCGCAGCCCGATTGATTCTTTCATGCACGGCGAAGAACACGAAACGTATTCGGCAAGTTTATAGTGATTCGCAGCAGTGAAATTTCAGATATGAGTATTATATCCTACTACGGGGAGGGTCTGTTTTGCGGCCAGGTGACATGGGAACGAGTATTGCTCTGCTTTATCGCTACAGTCAGAGCTATTTTAACGAGGAGATGAAAAAGTACGGTCTTGGCAACGGGCAGTATGTGTTCCTGCTGTATCTTCTGGATCACGAGGGCATCAATCAGGAAACTTTGGCGCACATGGTGAAAATCGATAAGACGACGGCGGCGCGTGCTGTAGCAAGGCTTGTTGAGGCAGGTTATGTGAAGCGTACGGTCAGCGACTCGGATCGTCGAGCCTATGTGTTGACGACGACGAAAAAGTCGCAGGGGATCAAGAAGGAACTCAGAAAGACGATGGCTGCTTGGCAGGAGATGGTGGAGACGGGGTTCACACCGGAGGAATGCCGTCAATTCGGGCATCTTTTGGATCATGCTGTAGAGAATGTTGTGATGCAGGGCGTGTAGAGCCGCGCTGTTTTGTTTTGCAAGGATAAAGCCCCGCAAACCGCAAAGGTTTCGGGGCTTTTCTGTGCCTTTCGGACACAGGTCGGAAAGCGTTTTTTCGTGTGATTTTGCGCCAGCCGCAGCTTCCGTGATGAACGCATGCGGGGCGGATGCGAGAAATCATAGGGTGTGCGGCGGCGTGAGCTACCCCTCACCGCGTGCGCTCGGAGAGCGTGAAGATCAAAAGCGCCGCCCAGATGCAGGCGCAGGCGGAGAGCTGCGCTGTGCCGAAAGGCTCGTGGAAGAAGAATATGCCCAGGAGGAGCGCGATCGTCGGGCTGATGTACTGGAAGAAGCCGAGGACATTTAAGGGCAGCAGGTTCGCGCCGTAAGAGAAGAGGATGAGCGGCGTAGCGGTGGCGGCGCCGGAGCCGATAAGGAGCAGGATTTCGCGCGGCGTCGCCAAGCTGAACTGACTCATCGGCTCGCCTGCCAGATAGATGGCGTAGGGCAGAAATACGGGTAGTAAGAGAAGGGTTTCGAGCGTGATGCTCGAAAAGGGATGCAGCGCGAGCTTCTTCTTCAGTGCGCCGTAGAGCCCGAAGGTCGCGGCGAGCACGAGCGCGACCCACGGCAGTTTGCCGATCTGCACGGTCATGAGCATGACGCCGCAGAAGGCGAGGAAGACGCTGACGCGTGCGGATGGCGTGAGCCGCTCCTTGAAGAGAACGACGCCGAGCGCGACGTTCATCAGCGGGGTGCTGTAGTAGCCGAGACTCGTGTCGATGACGTGCCCGTGATTGACCGCCCATATATAGGTCAGCCAGTTGATGGTGATGAGGATCGAAGCGCCGAAAAGGAGCAGGGTGCGCCGTCTGTCTTGACAGAGCGCCCTGCAGTCTTGGCAGAAGCTTTGCCATCGTTTGGATACGGCGAGGACGAGCAGCATGAAGGCGAACGACCACGAGATGCGGTGCGCGAGGATTTCAGCGGCGGAAGCTGCAGCGAGGAGATTCCAGTAGAGCGGCAGAATGCCCCAGATGATATAGGTGGATACGGCGGCGATCATGCCGCGCTTTTTTTGTTCCATAGGATGAAAGACTTCCTTCGGTGTGGGATATGGCGTGAGAATATGACGACGCGTGCGGCGCTCAATGCGTGCGCGGCGCTGTCTGGCGATCCATCGCCGCCATGAGCCTTTCTACGGGCAGCACCTTCAAGAGGGCGAAGCAGATCAGGCATTCGGGAACGAGGTACGTTGCGTTGAAGGTCAGCGAGTAGACGAGGGGGCTTGTGCCCGCGGGAGCGTAGGACGCGAAGAATACGACGCCGCTCACGATGTGGCAGAAAAAGCGCGCGAAAAAGGCGAGCGCCGTCGACGCCATGCGGTGTGCGGGAAAGAGCGCGGCGAGCGAGAGCGCCATGTAGGGCAGCGGGTAGTCGAAGAGCACCTGCACGGGGTGCAGCAGATAGGGATCCTGCATCATGTTGAAGATGCCGTAGAGGAAGCCCGCGAGGCAGCCTGTGCCGATACCGTAGCGATAGGAAACGAAGAGCAGCGGCACCATCGCGCCGAGCGTCACGCTGCCGCCCTGCGGCATGTGGTAGAGGCGAAACTGGTGCAGGATGACGGTCATCGCGAGCATGAGAGCGATGGTCACGATCATCGGCGTCGTGAGCCGCACGCGCCGGAAGTAGAGGTGCGAGAGAATCGCGAAGAGCACGGCGAGAAGCGCGATGAGGCTCGCCGGATGCTCAAGAATGGCTGAGATGTTTTGCAGCAGAGTATCCAAGTTTATCTGTCCTTTCGTACGTTTGTGGAATTATGGAGATTTAGCTGTTTTTGAAGCACTTCTTCGGGAGTGAACGCAGGGATTCCCAAGTCTGCAAAACCCTTGGCGTCACGAGTGATGATGCAGTCGCAATGCATCGATCTTGCGCATGTTGCGGCAAGACAATCCTCGAAATCGGAAGCTCTGCGAAGAAGCGCTTCTTGTATATCGGCACTGGTCACACCACAAACGTGGATGATTTCAAGGATTTTTTCAATGGCTTGATAGGTGCGCTCAATATCATGAAGATATTTGCGGACGATGTAGAAAATATCGGTAATGCACGAGGCTGTTGTGAAACCCTCAATTTCTCGCTTCTCGCAAAGGTGAAGAACTTCTGCGGATGCTTTGACAAACGGTTCTCTTGCCAACAGTACATCGAGGATAATATTTGTATCACAGAGTGCCTTCATGACGCTGCAGACGCTCCTTTCGTATAGACTCTGTATCTAGATCTGCAGGAGCCTCTTTCAAAAGTCCGAGCAGGGAGTCTACCGCACTCGTTTTCGTCGGCACCATCTGTGCGATCGGCTTTCCGTTCAGGGTGATGAAAACATCTTCGTGTGCAATCAGGGCCAGATACTTGTCCATATTGGCTTGGAAATCTGTCGTTGATACGAGCATGATATTCGGACTCCTTTCTTTCAAAAAGTGTTTTCTTAATTATACAATTCGTCCCTTCCGAAAGCAAACGAAAATCCCTTGAAGAGGCTTTTCGTTTGTGCGATAATGGAGAACACACAAAGGATGGTGGATTTATGGCGAATTACGTTGGAGGAAGACCGACGAAGCAGATTCAAGGTCTCGATGCTCTGCGCACCTTGGCAATCGTTGCAGTTACGTTGTTTCATATATTTCCCGATGTGGTGAAAGGGGGATACCTCGGGGTATCCTTGTTTTTTGTTTTGACGGGGTATCTTCTCGCCTACACGACGGAGCGGGAACGGCTCGCGGGCGAATTTTCTCTCGGACGCTATTTTTTGAAGCGCCTTTTGCGCATGTATCCCGCTCTCGTCGTCATGATTCTCGTGACGCTCGGCGTCTATTCCTTCGTGCTTCCCGAGACGGTCGTGGACATGCGCGAGGAGGTTCTTTCCGTCGCGCTCGGCTATAACAACTGGTGGCAGATTGCTGCGAGCGCCGACTATTTCACGCGCATCGCCAATGCATCGCCGTTCACGCATCTGTGGTTCATGGGCATCGAGCTGCAATATGCGTTCGTCTTGTGGCCGCTGCTCTTTCTTCTTTATACGCTTGTCTCGCATTGTCTGGGGAAAGGGGCGGGCATAGCGGTCATCGCCGCGCTCGGTTTGGGGACGGCGTTCCTCATGCCGCTTTCGTATCTGATGGGGGCAGATGTGACGCGCCTTTACTATGGCACGGATACGCGTGTTTTTGCGCTCCTCTTGGGCGCAGCAATGGGGCTTTGGCGTGCGGGGGCTTCTGCGGCAAAGAAGAATCCGCTTTGGCGCGAGATCGCAGAGTTTGTCAGCTTCGAACTTCTGCTCGTCGCCGTCATCTTCGCGTGCGTTTTCCTCGATGGTGCAAATCCGCTGCTCTATCGGGGCGGCATGTTCCTTGTGACGCTTCTATTCTGTCTTTTGCTCGCGATCACGGCGAATCGCGGCATGACGATCGGCAAGTTTCTCGATATGCGCGTCTTTCGCTGGATTGGCACGCGCAGCTATGGCATCTTCCTCTGGCAGTACCCCGTGATCTTCCTGTTTCAACAAAAGGGTTGGGAAGCGATGCCGTATTTTGCCGCGTGGGAGATCGCCGTCATCTTGCTGCTCGCCATGTGGACGGAGGCGTTGACGAAAAGCGTCGGTAGGCGCGAGCTGCCTGCGTTCGGCAATCGCCTTGTCTATGCGCAGGGGGCGTGCTTTCTCGCTTTCACTCTGTGCGGCGTATTCTTGATGGGCTTCGGCTGCAAGGGGCTTGTGGCGCCTGCCGGCTACAAGGCGGAGGCGCGGGCGCAGCTCAATGCACGTCTTGAAAAGAACGCGGCGGAGCTCGCGCGGCAGAAGGAAGAAGCCGAGAAGGCAGCTGCGGCAAAAGCCGCAGCGGACAAGGCGGCACGCATGAAGGCGGTGGATCTTTCGGGCGTCGCCTGCATCGGCGACTCGGTCATGCTGTCTGCGGCGGGAGATTTGCAGAAAGCGCTGCCCGGCTGCGCGGTCGATGCGGAAGTCTCGCGCTATGTGGGCGGCGGCATCGAAGCCGCGCAGAGCCTCGCGGCGCAGGGCAGGCTCGGCAGCGTCGTCGTCGTCTCGCTCGGCACGAACGGGCCGCTCGCCGCCGGCGATCGCTATGTGCAAGAGACGCAGGGGCTTCTGAAGCTTTTGGGATCGAGCCGCCGCATCTTCTGGGTTAATGTCTACGCGCCGCACCTTTCGTGGCAGGATCCGAACAATGAATACATCCGGAAGATGGCTGCCGAGCATAAGAATGTGACGGTCATCGACTGGTACGGACTCGTATCGAAGCACCCCGAATGGCTCTCGGGCGACGGCGTGCACCCGAACGATGCGGGCACGGAGCAGTACGCAAAGCTCGTACACGATGCGCTGGCGGAAGCGTTGGCGAAGTAAGGCTTGTTCAAAAGTACTGGATGTAGTACTATATAAGAAGGCGGTGACAGCTTGAGCAAGTGGGAAAAACTCATCACACGCATTCGGAACAATCCCAAGGCGGTTTCGTTTGAAGAAGTCGCGAAAGTGCTGGAATCCATTGGGTATGAGAAGCGGCAGCCGAGAAGCGGCTCCAGTCATTGGACGTTTCGAAAGAAGGGGTGTCTGCCGCTTACGATTCCGAAGAAAGAGCCGTATGTGAAAGAAGCTTATGTGCGGCAGGTCATCCTAGCTTTGGATGATGCTGATGCTTAAAGAATCACTGATAAATTCAGCCACCCATCTTCACACATCTGCGCTGTCCTCTCGTCGTCGACAAATCCTCGACGTAGCACCGCTACGCCTGTGGTTTGTCTCCTCGATAGATACAGCGCATCTGTGCAAATCTGGGCGACCTCATTTTATCAGCGCTTCCTTGATTTGTTGTCGAGTTTGCGAGGGTGACGATATGAAGAAGGATATTGCGTACTATATGGCGTTGCCGTATCGTGAAATTATCGAAGCGGATGCGGCTGGCGGCTACGTAGGCTATGTGGCGGAATTGAAAGGGTGCATTACACAGGCGGAGACGAAAGCGGAAATTCTGAATCTGCTGGAAGATGCAAAGAGATGTTGGCTGGAAGCCGCATTGGAAGAAGGGCTGACCATACCGGAGCCTCAGTCAGAAGAAAACTTCAGCGGCAAATTCAACCTGCGCCTGCCCAAAAGTCTGCATCGAGAGTTGGCGCTCAGCGCCAAAGCGGAGGGGGTTAGTCTGAATCAGCTTGCCGTATGTTTGATTGCAAGCGGGCTGAAGACCTCTGCTGTGAGATGATTTTGGCAGGGAGGCGTTTTTATGTGGAAGCTTTTTTCCTTTTTGAAGATGTTCCGTGAAGATTTGCTCGTCATGATGGTAGCTCTCAAGGACTCTCGCACGCCTGCCGCGATCAAGGCGGCGTTCTTTGTCGGACTGCTCTACTGCATCAGCCCGATCGACATTATTCCGGATGCGGTTCCTGTTCTCGGCATGGTCGACGATGCGGCGGTCTTGCCGGCGGCGGTATTCGGGCTGATCCGCTTTTTGCCGCCACATGTGCGTGCGGATGCACAGGCGAAGGCCGAGCGGCTCGGGCGGCGTCTGCCGTACATCGTGGCACTCGCCTCAATCGCGCTTATCGCGTGGATCGCCTTGATCGTCTGGGGCATCATGGCGATCTTTCGCTGACTACTATATGGTATAGAGATGCATGGCTTTGGCGGCTCATAGGATTATGGGCTGCTTTCTTTTTCGAGGGAAGGATTTTCTCTTCCGGCAGAGAAAAGTATTCTTAAGTGAAACAAGGAGATGATTTTTCTGTAGTTGCAAGGAGATGAGATTTATGGCTTTGAAAAAATGCATGGGATGCGGCATACCGCTGGGGAGTGATGCGAAATCTTGCCCGCAATGCGGTATGGCTCTGCCTGAAGCATGCAAGTGTGCACATTGCGGCGCCGACCTGCAGGCAGGTATGCGCTTCTGCCCTGAATGCGGGCAGGCTGTTTCTGAAGGAACGATACAGCAGGCGCAGGCACCGGGGGCGCCGCCTGCGGCGGCAGTGCAGTCATCAAGCGTGAATGTCGACAAGCCGCAAAATGCACCGCAGAATTTTGCATCGCCTTCGCCGCAGAATTTTGCGCCGCCGCAGGGCGCGGGAGCGCAGACCGTTTCTGCACCGCCGATGCAGACTCCGCCTGTGCAAATACCGCCGACTGGCGGACAGCCGATACCTCACCCGGTCAACACCCCGCCGTTTGGCGCTCAGGGAGGCGCTTTCGGTGGCGGGACAAGTGCATCGGGGGCAGCCGGAGCTTTGGGCGAATGGAAGGAAAAACTTCTTTCCTTTGAGGGACGATTGAATCGCAAGCCGTACGTCCTGCGTGGATTGGCGGTCTGCCTCATCAGTTCCGTTATCGTACAGATCATTGCCTTTATCCTCGGTGTAATTATCGCTGAGATTGCTGAAAGCTCGCCTGATCTTGGTATGGTGCTCCTGATATTCCTCTATGCGGTCATCTTTGTCTTATATCTTCCAGCAACGGTCATTGGCGCTTCCCTGGGAATCCGTCGTTGCCACGACAACGACTGGTCGGGGTGGCTCGTCCTTCTCCACTTCGTGCCGCTTGTGAACATCGTTTTTGGGCTGTTGCTCCTCTTCAAGCAGGGCACGCCCGGTCCGAACCGCTTCGGTCCAGATCCGCTGCAGTGAAAGGAGTTGTTTTTTTATGAAGAGATGTGTGATGCTTTCCCTGATTGCCGCTCTGCTGCTGGCGGCGAATCTCTGCTCGGCGGCGCGTTTGCCCGATGCGGATTATGCGCTCGGCGGCATAAAGTTCGGCGCTGATGCGGACTATGTGAAGAGCGTCTACGGGGAGCCGGATTGGGTCGATTACCATGAAGGCACGCCGTATTCCGGCGATATACCGCTTTGGATTTATCACTACGGCGATTCGTTCGTCGTGGCGATTGAGACCACGCGGATGAGTGTATCTTCCATGATGACTACGGCGGATAACGGCATCGCGACGCCGCGCGGCATCCATGTGGGCAGCACACTGACGGACATCCAGCGAGCCTATGGCACACTGCCGCAAGGGTTCAAGAGGAATGGAAGCTACTGCTATGCTTATGGGTATGGAATGATTTCTCTGGAATTCTATGTAGACAGCAAGGGCAAGGTCTATAAAATCTGGACTGGCTACTGCGATTGAATTTGTCTCTGATGTATCCATCGGCGGGCGGACGTTTCACTTTTTTTCAAAAAGGTGTTGACAGTCCGCCCGCTTTCGTGTATCATACTATTTGCTGCGGCGGCAAGCAACAGCAGGTCGCTCGGAAAAAGCTTCAAAAAAGCGCTTGACAATCCCTCGGGCGTGAGGTAAGATAATCAAGTCGCTTGTGAAAAACGAGCGGCAGGCAGCCGAAAGAGTTCGGCGGTGTTCCTTGAAAACTAAACAATGCAGAAATGAATCATCTATATGATT
>NZ_DBHIUY010000012.1:0-72224 GCF_057272215.1 Selenomonas sp. | reverse complement strand
AGACGATTGCACGCATATCGAAGTTCTCCACGGAGCGCGTGCAGGAGCTTGGCAGAATGCACAGCTTACTTTGATCCGGCAGCGTGAAGTTCGGAGCGGAGTCCTTCTTCGGCAGCAGCGGCACGGAAACTCTGCCCGAGTATACTGTCCTTTTAAGAAAGAGAATGGTTGCCAATACGAGAAAAAGTTGATACAATGAATAAGGCGATGGATGGTTTCATCTATTGCCTTATTTAAATTTTGTTTGGGGAAGAGGTCATGCTTGATGCTGACGAAGAAGCGAAGGATGTTTGATTTTCGTACGATCTTATATCTGAATATCTTGCTGATGTTCTTCTTGATCGTTTCCGGATCAGAGGCTGTGCTGCTGTGTTCCTTCGTGCTTTCTGCCGTCGTTTTGGCGGATACGGGCGCATGGCGGCGGACAGTGAAGTACAGCGTTGGTTTTGCGGCTCTCGCGGCGGTGCAGTATGCGCTTGGCATGACGCTTGCGATGGGGATGCAAAATGCCGTCGTATTCTTGGTGCAGATGGTGCTTTTCCTCACTTTGCGCGTGTATCCTTTCGTCGGACTCGGATTTGCGCTGAAGGAGGGAAAGAATATCGCGGAGATCACGACGGCGCTCGATCGACTGCATCTGCATCGAGGCGTTGTCTTGAGCATCGTCGTGATGATCCGCTATCTGCCGGCGATGGCAGCGGATTTTCGCGTCATCCTTGATGCTATGCGTTTGCGCGGCATTCCGATCTCGCTGAAGTTCGTCGCGCTCCATCCGATGAAGGCAATCGAGTACCTGATCGTGCCGATGCTGTTCCGCAGCGAGAAGATCACGGAGGAGTTCTCGGGCGCGGCTCTCGTCAAGGGCTATGCGTTCGGTACGCGGCGCACGTCGTACTTCGATGTGCGTCTGGCGGCGAAGGATGCGGCGATGCTTGCCGCTTCAACGGCTTCGCTCATTTTATGTGCGTTTGTATGAGGGAAATCGTATGATTGATCTGCAAAATGTTGGCTTTCAATATAAGGAACAGGGACGACGGAGCATCTGCGGCAACACTTGCACAATTCGTCGCGGGGAGCTCGTCGTCGTTGCAGGTGAGAGTGGCTGCGGCAAGTCGACGCTCCTGCGCTCGATCAACGGGCTTTGTCCGCACTTTTACGAGGGGGAGACGGCGGGCAAGGTGATGCTTGACGGCAAGGACTGCCGCGATATGTGTATCGGCGACATCTCTCGCATGGCGGCGACGGTGTTTCAGAATCCCGACAATCAGTTTTTTACCCTCGATGTCTTGTCCGATCTCGTGTTTTCGTGTGAGAATTTTGGTGTCGCGCCGGAAGAGATTGAGCGTCGTCTGCGTTCTGTCACGGAGATGCTGCGGCTCGACCGCTTCTTGGGGCGCAGACTTTCCGCGCTTTCGGGCGGGGAAAAGCAGCGGATCGCGATCGCTTCGGCGTTGATGCTCAAGACGGATGTTCTGCTCATGGATGAGCCATCGGCAAATCTCGATTATCCATCGATCGAGGAGCTTCACGATCTGCTTGTCTTGCTCAAGGCGCATGGCTGCACGATTGTCGTTGCCGAGCATCGTCTGTACTATCTCTGCGGCATCGCGGATCGACTGCTGCTCATGCAGGATGGCACGATTCATCGTGTGTACGAAAGGGCGGCTCTATCGGCGCTGACGAACGAAGCGCTGCATGAGGCGGGTGTGCGCGGCGTCGATCTCTTCGGCGAGACGGGCGCTGTGCAGCCGCCTGCAAAGAGGACGGCTGCGCCGCTCTTGTCGCTTGCAGAGATCTCCTTCGGCTATGCGCAGGGCAAGGATGTATTGCAGGGGCTTTCGCTGGACATCTATGCAGGCGACCGCGTCGCTCTCTTGGGGCGAAATGGCTGCGGCAAATCAACGCTCGCGAAGGTGATCTGCGGTCTTCTCAAGGAGCGTGCAGGCGAGGTTCGTGCGGCGGGTGAAGCGATCCCCAGCGGCAAACGCTACCGCGCCGTCAGCTATGTGATGCAGAATGTGGATTTTCAGCTTTTTGGTTCGAGTGTCTACAACGATCTCCTGATTGGCTCAGAAGCTGTGGTGGATATCGACGAGCGCATCCGTAAGACGCTGGCGGATTTTCGCCTCATGCCCTGGCTCGATGAGCATCCGACGCGGCTCTCGATGGGGCAGAAGCAGCGGCTCGTCATCGCCGGCGCGTGCCTCTTGGGCAAGCGCGTCGGCATCTTCGACGAGCCGACGAGCGGTCTTGACTATCGCAATATGCGAACGGTCTGCTCGCTGATCCGTGAATTTACGGGGGAGGAGCGCGCCGCTGTCATCATCACGCACGATGTGGAGTTTATCATGAACTCGTGCAATCGCGTCGTCTTGCTTGAGGACGGACGGATTGCCGAGGATTTTCCCTTGGGTGAGGGGGCGCTCAAGCGCGTGTTTACGGAGCGGCTGCGGCGTTTTGGCGAATGAATGGAAGTTTGGAGGAGAAATAAATGAACGCATGGAAAATCAGTGATTTTGTTCTGATCGGCATCTTGGCGGCGGTCTATGGCGTACTTGTCATGGGCATCGGTGCGCTCACAGTGCTGATGGCGCCGATGATGCACGCACTGAGTCCCGCCGTCATCGGTGTACTGCTCGGTACGATCGTACTTTTCGTCGTGAAGAAGATCCCGAAGTTCGGCGCACTGACGTTGTTCATCGGTATCAGCACGGCGCTCTTCGCGGGCTTTTCGGGCATGATGTATGTGCCGTTCGTCGGTACGGTAACGGCGACGGCTTTCGTCGTCGATCTCGTCGTCCATCGGCTCGGCTGCAAGACGCCGGTCTTGGCGATCGGCTATGGTTTGATTCAGAGTGCCTACGTTTTTGGCGGTGCGATCCCGCTGCTGTTCTTTTTGGAGCAGAATATGGAGAAGTGGCAGGCGGCGGGCATGGATATGCAGTTCATCGAGCGGATGGTCGCACACAGCACGGGCTGGTTCTTGCTGGCAGGCATGGCAATCGCTTTCGCGGGCGGCTTCATCGGCATTTATCTAGGCAAGCGAGTATTGAAGAAGCATTTGAAGGAGCTGGCGTAATTTTAGAATGCAAAAAGCGCTGCTGCATGGAACGGCTTTGTTCCGCGCAGCAGCGCTTTTGTGTGCTTATACGATGCGCAATTCTTTGAGGAATGCTCGACATGCCTCGTCTTCTGTGGCGAAGGTGCGGCGCATGGTGATTTGGTTGCGCTCGACGATATGGATGGCGTTGGCGGGGCTTGTGCGGATGCACAGATAGGATTCGGCGAGTGGCTCGTCGTTTGCCGTGAGGGAGTAGTGCGACTTTGGCACGTTATGCCGCTTGAGAATCGGCTCCAGATCGCGCACGGTCATCGCTGTCCACCTCCTCTAGGAACGGTTCTGCGCCGTCGAGCAGGTTTGAGATGCGGTCGGGCAGCTTGTACTGGATGCCGCCGCCCGCTTGACCGAACCACGGGGCAATTTTGCCTTTTTCGACGCCGTCGATGTTTCTGCATACGATGTAGGTATGGAAGTCGCTTTCATCGGTCGTCGTCGGCAGCGCACGCTGCTCGAAGGGCGTGCCTGCAGGCGAGACGTAGCGTCCCGTCGCTGCGCCGTAGCGCGTCAGTATGACGCTTCCTGCACGCAGGGTGATCGTGGCGATGTGCCCGACGGCGCCGTCATTGGCGGGATAGATAGGGCGCCCGTTGTCTGCATAGAAGCGCGAGGCGCCCTCTTTGCCGATGGTGTAGGGGAGCGACTGCTCTGCGGCAAGTTCAGCGAGAAACGCATCGCTCGGTGCAAGGAAGTTCCGGCGCATTTGCTCATGCTCGGACGGCTCTTCCGTGTTGGCAGGAGTGCGTGGTTGTGCAGCTTTTCTGCGTTTTTCGGCGACGAGATGAATCGCGTGGATGGTGAGGCTGCGCTCGGGTGTAACGTAGAAGGCGAGCTTGCCGTCTGTTCCTGCATAGATATACGCGCAGGTCGGCGGCGCTCTGTGATCGACGAGGGGGGCGGGCAGTGTGCCGTAGGCAGCTTCGAGGTCAGCGCGGCTGCTGCCGATGTGGATGGCGCGTGCAGTCGTGATGCCGGTGTCTGCGTCGTCGCTTTGCGTATCGTACAGGTCGTCGCTTGGCGCGCCGATCATCACGTCATAGACGCGGTCCTCCGCCAGATCGAAGCGAACGTGCAGGGTATTGCCGTAGTCACAGGTGCGAAGCGGAATGACTGCGCCGTTTAAGAACCCCTGAGCCCCGTCTCGGATGCGTACGGGCGCTCCGTAGATGCGCTCGACATCGGCAGCTGTATCGCCGAGATGAATGCCGCCGAGCGTCAGATCATCCGCGTCAAGCTCTGCTGCAGAAGCGCAGATGGGAAGAAGAAACAGGCAGAGGAGCAGCAGTGCGATGGATTTAGTTTTCATAAGACACCTCTCTGTCGTTGTGAAGAAATATGGAAAATTTTTAAAAAGCGCTTCCTTTACGCGCCATCAATGAGCGGCAAAGTGCAGGCAGGCGATCTTGTCGTTGCAGTTGTTGTTCCACCACGGAATCACGGAGAGAGCGCCAAACAAGCCCCAGCGACGGCGGAATCCTTCGTAGAAAGTTTGCTCCTTGAGGAAGGTGATGGCGGGATGGAGTTTTTCGATTTCCTTGCCGCTCTTTACGCCCCATTGGAAAGGGGCTTTTTTTGTGTCTACGGAGTCGTGGCGTTTTTGCTGACCGATGATGAAGGGCGGCATGATCTCGATGAGCATGGATGCGTCGGCGAAGGATTCGGCGAGCATGGAAAAGAGTCGGCGCATTTCTTCTTCCGTGAAGTACATGGCGGCGCCTTCCAGAAGGATGAGGACGGGGCGGCCTGTATGTTCGACTTTTTGAACCCAGTCGGAGTCGAAAACAGAAGCAGCGATTTCGTGTACGCGCGGATTTTCTTCTGCGAGCAGGTTTTGTCGCAAGCTCATGACGTCGGGCAAATCGAGGTTGTACCAGTCGATTCGCTCGTTGTCTACGCGATAAAAACGAGTGTCAAGACCGCAGGCGAGATTGATGCAGACTGCATCGGGGTGCTTTTCGATGAATGATCTCGTTTCATGGTCGAGAATGTAACTGCGTACGGCGACCCCTGTCTGTGAGTGCTTGGCACGGGCGAATTTGGCGAAGTCGTAGTCGATCTGCTCGACGAGCTGCACCGCGAATTCGTCTTGAATCAGCCCATTCGCGCGCTTCGTTTCCACTGCCCGCGCCCACAGCGGAATGAGCAAGGTTTCCGCAACCCCGCTGAGTTTTGTTTTCATGTCAGAATCCTCCTTGAAAGATGATTGATATAAAATCTCAATATCTGTAAAAATCTTATGCCGTTTATTCAGCTGTGTCAAGGGGAAATGAATGTGAATGGGCAGTGAGAGCAAAAAAGAGCTGCCGTGACAGACAGCTCTATTCTCTCTATGGAGCGGGCAATGGGAGTCGAACCCACCTCTAAAGCTTGGGAAGCTTTCATTCTACCGATGAACTATGCCCGCAAACACTACGAGATTTATTGTACCATGAAAATCCAAGAAGTCAAGCCCAAAGGGCGCAGACTGATTGGCTATTTCATGTAAGGGCGGCGCACTTTTGTCCACAAAGTGGACGTTTGTGCGTATAGCTATGGGTTACGTCTGTGCTGCAGTGCCGCTGCTGTTGAAGCCTGCGGTGGGGGAGGGCAACGGCTTGATGACGATGTCGAGGCGGTCGCCGTTTTTGATGGGGTCGGTGAAGACGACGGGGCGGCGGTTGACGAAGATGGAGACGCTGACGCGGCTCGTGGCGGGCGGCGGCTCGAAGCCGACGGCGAGCAGGGCTTCGTTGACAGTCGTGGCTTTCTTTTCGGAGAGTTTGTAGTAGACGATGCTGCCGTCCTCAAGATAGGTGCCGGGCGACGCCTTGTGGCCGTTGACTTCAAGTTCCAGGGATGCGGAAGGGATCTCGTACTCCTGATCGTTGTAGGTGATGGTGATGGCGGCCTGCAGGCGCGAGATGTCGAGGACGTCGCTGAGTTTTGGCTCGGCGGTCATCTGATATTCGATGCGGTCGCCTTCGTGGATTGGCGCGGAAATCGTCGCAGGTTCGTCGTTTAGCAGGATCTCGGGTGATACGACGTACTGTGCATGGTTGTCGTTCAGCGTGTAGTGGATCTTGCGGCCTGTCGGCGGGTAGCCGGCGGCTTTTAGGGCTTCGCCCAAGGTGCGCGGCTCTTTGCTCTCGACAACGTCGTTGTCGGCGAGCAGGCGGTCGGGTTTGGCGACTTCGCCGTTGACGTAGGCGGCTTGGTGGATGCGTGTTTCTTTGCCGTTGATCTCAAGCGGGAATTCCGGCTCGACTTGCAGGACGTCGGCGAGGCGCACTTCGGGTGTCTCGCCGTTCTTGCCGTGCGCGACGGTGATGCGGCAGCCGGCTTTGACGAGGGTGTCGAGCGTCGTGTCTTCGCCGTCGAGCTTCAAGATCGCCATAGAGGGAAGCGAGCCGGGGAAGAATTTCTTCTCGCCGTTGACTGTGACCATGAGGCCGAGTCCGGGGCGGCCGTTGTATTTTTTGAGTTGGATGCCGGCATTTAAGAGTGCGTCGGAAACCGTGAGATCACGGAAGTTGAAGAGGTTGATTTCCTGCTCGTTGACGTAGACGGAGAGGAAGTGCAGCAGGTTGATCGAGGCGATCTTCAAGATGCCCAGGGGCGTGACGGCATCGGGGCGCTGCAGTTCTGCCGGGATGCTCTCGACGCCGATGACGGTCTCGGGGTGACGTACGGCGACGCGGTTTTCGGGCACGGAGAGCGCCTTTGATACGAGCGCGGGCAGCCCTGGGGTCTGCGAGCCGCCGCCGACGAGCATGACGGCCTGCGGCGAGTCGCCGTTGAGTTCGAGGACTTGGCGTGCGATGGAGTCAGCGAGGTTCTGGATATTCGGCATGATGGGGCCGATGACGTCAGAGGGACCGAGGACGTATTCTGTGCCGAGGATGTCGGTGAATTTCGACTCGCGTCCGGCGGCGGAGTTGCGCTTGACGTCTTCCGCTACGTTGAAGTCGAGGAGGTATCGTTGACTGATGGCTTCGGTGATTTCGTCGCCTGCCAAGGGAACCATGCCGTAGGCGATGATCGAGCCGTTTTTCGTGATGGCGACGTCGGATGTGCCTGCGCCGATGTCGACGAGTACGAGGTTCAAGTGGCGCATTGTCGGTGGAATGAGGACGTTGATGGCGGCGATTGGCTCTAAGGTCAGCGCACGCATCTCAAGTCCGACGTCCCGCAGGGCGGATTGCATGGAGTCGATGACCTGGCGGGGCAGGAAGGTCGCGATGACGGTCGCTTTGGCGGTTTTGCCGCGCTGACCGACGAGACTTTTCAGCGGGATGTCGTCGAGCGTGTATTGGATTGTGCTGTAGCCGACGCAGTAGTAGCGGCCGGGATCTTCGATGTCTTTCGAGCCGGCGAGTTTCGCCTGTGCCGCTTGTACGCCCGAGAAATCGAGGGCGCGCTGCTGCTCGTCGGTGATGACGCCGTTGATCTCGACGGATGCTTCCGCGGTCATGGTGTAGAGGGCGCGTCCGGCGGCGGCGACGGACGCGGACTTCAATGGTCCTGTCGTCTTTTCCAGTTCGCGTTTGACTTCGCGGATGAGGTCGGCGACTTGCGGCACGTCGTGGATCTGACCGTCGAGCATGGCGCGTGTCTTGTGCTCGCGGCGCACGGTCGCTAAGATGCGCATCTGGTCGTTTTCGAGCTTTTCGGCGACGATGCCGATGATGCTGCGCGTGCCGATGTCGAGCGCGAAGATCGGCTCGCCGTGCGGCTTTTGCTTCAAAGGTTCGGCGGTTGTTTTTGCAGATGCGTCTTTTTTCGCAGCGGTGCGTTTCGTTGGTTTTTTGACGGCAGTTTTTGCGCTTTTCGCACGTGTCGTCTTGGCGGCTGTCTTTGTGCCAGATTTTCGACCGCGCTTCTTAGGGGTGGGACTTGACGCGGCGGCTGCCGCTTCGTCCGGCGATTCTTTTGCATCCTGCGCGGCTGCAAGTGGGGCTTGCTCTTTTGTGGTTTCTTCGCCGCCCGGCAGGCTGGCTTCGGTAGGCGCAGCTTCGGAAATGACTGCTTCTGCAGCGAGAACTTCCGACTTTTCTGCTTTTGCCGAGGTCTTTCTTGTTCTAGGCATCGAATGGCTCCTTTGCTTGCTGTTCTCTTCCTTTTCCGCAGGGTGCAGGAATTTTTGCGAACGCTTTTCCTGCGGATTCTATGAGAATTTTCATCGCGGAAATGGGATTATCGAAGTTTTATAGAAGGTTAATTCTTTTATTTCGCGAATAATATAGAGGAATCCTGTTTCTGACAGGAATTTTTCTATAAATTTTTAGCATGAAGCCCCAAGAGGTCAAGCCGAAGGCGCGGATCGATTGGCCAGGCTTCTGTAAGGGCGGCGCACAATGTCCACAAAGTGGACGTTTGTGCGTGTAGTTTGCATGGGGATCATGGATGAAAGTCCATCTGCTGGACGCTGCATGTATCCGTGGCTCCCATAGGAAGAAGGGATCCTTATGACAGGCAATCGAGAGGTCATCACCGGAAGCGATTTCAAGCGTATGCTGAGCGGCGCTTACGGCGAGTTCCTTCTGGAATACGAGGGCATTGACGCACTCTCAAGAAAGAAGATGGGGGAGCGTACGACTTTGCCGGGTACACATGTGCTGCGCACGATGGGAGCGGCGGTCATGCCGCTTGTCGACGCGAAGGACGAGAGCATCGGCGGACTTTCACGGCGTGTGGCGAGCGCGGCGGTGCTTGGGGCGCGCGGGACGGCTGGCGTCGTGCTCGCACAGCTTCTGCGCGGCATCGCAAAGGGACTGTCGGGCAAAGTGGACGCGACGTCGTCGGAGTTCGGCAAGGCGTTTCAGTACGGTATCCTCTATGCGCAGCGCGTGCTGCCGCCGACGGTGGAAACGGTGCTTGTCGCCGCCGCCAAGGCGGTCGCGAAGGGGGCGTATCATGCTGTGCGAGCGAATTTGCCGATCTCGGAGATCTTGCAGACGGCGATCTGCGAGGGGCAAAAGGCTCTGGCAGAGGAAAAGCGCGAGGAGCCGGGGGCGCTCGTCATGCAGACGTTTTTGGAGGGCTGTATGAAGGGGCTTGACGGCAACTTCGTGTCGCCTGCCGTGAGCCTTTCGCTCGGCATGGGAAAAGATCGGCTCTCGATTCCGGATCCGCGCCGCGATCTTGTGCGTCCGTACTGCGTGACGTTTCGCATCGTGGGCAGCAAGGTGCGCGCACACGATGTCGAGCGACGTTTGCAGGATGAGTGCCGCTTCGTCGCTGTCGAAGCCGATGAGCGCTCTTTGCTCGTCCATGTGCATACGGATCATCCGGGCGCTGTCCTTGAGCAGGCGATCGGCTGGGGCAGGCTGCAGTCGTTTCGTGTGACGGATATGGCGGAGGCGCATTCGCTGACGGCGGATTATGCGTCGCTGCTGCCCGTTGCGCTGCTTGCCGTCGCGTCCGATGCGGCGCGCGGGCTGCGTTTGACGGAGCTTGGGGCGAATGTCATTGTGCATGGCAGCCGCGAGGAATGCCCGTCGGTCGCCGAGCTTCTGCACGCGGCGCACAGTGATCTCGCACGCACCTATGTGCTTGTCGCCGCCGATGCGTCGATGGAGCTTGTGCTGCGGCAGGCGAAGCGCATCCTTGGCGAGCGCGTCGAACTTGTGCTTGCGAGAGACGAAGCCGAGCAAGACAGAGCGGTCGCTCTTTATGAAAAAAAACGCACCGCCAAGGAAAACGCCAAGGCGATGCGCAAGCTGCTGGAAGAAAGCGTGTCTACTTGAGGACGGCAAAGAGCTTCATCAGTGCATAGGTCATGCCGCCCGCGATCAAAGGACCGACGGCGACGCCCTTGAAGAAGCAGACGCCGATGATCGTGCCGATGATGAGTGCAGCGACGATATGCGGATCGTTCTTCAGGAGTTCGACGCCGCCGCCGCCTGCCGCTGCCGCGAGCACGCCGCAGAGGATGGCGGCGATGCCCAAGGGGCTTTTGAAGGCGTCGATCATGTTTGATATGGTCACATCACCCGTCGCAATCGGTACGAGAATGGCGACCAGAAGAATCACGATGCCCCAGTTCAGCCCGTTGGCGGCGAGGATGTTGAGCATCGACGTCAGTCCGAGGAGCTTTAGGATGAGCACGATGATGACGGCATAAGCGACGGTCGTATTGTGCCCGGCGATGCCGAGCGCAAGGATCACGAACAGCATGAGATATTCGGAATACATTAGGAAGCACCTTCTTTTTTGCAGAGGGGAATTTGCGGGGAAATGCCGTGCGGCGGCATTCTCTTAGGAAACGCTGAATGTATCAGTGCTTCTTATAGTATAGCGGAAAAATGAAGATAAGGAAAGGTGATCAAGCGTGTCAACGAATTACAGCGTAGCCATTCAGTATAAAAAGGAGCTGGGCTACATCGAGTATGATGCGAAAGAAAGGACGGCTACGGTCGTCTTAGATGATGCAAAGGGGCGCCGCGCGGTCGAAGCGTATCTCGGTGAAAAGCATGAGATCGGCGTGCCGCACGAAACGCTGCGCGACTTCAGCAAGGAGATTATTGATCCTGTTGCCGATGTTGAGAGTTTCAAGACGGCTCTGACGCGCCTTTGGGAAGCGACGGACGTCCATGTCGATTGGAGCCGTCCCGTCGAGTATGTGAAGGAACATCGCAGATATTAAGAACGTAAGGAAAATTTTTCCACGGGGCGCGTCTGCGCCCTTTTTTATTGCCTGCGTACAATTATTGTATTATAATTAAAGCGTATGATCGGCAAGGCTTCTAAAATCCTGTGCGGAGGAAAGGGTTTTTCGGTTTCTCCGGTCAAGACAGTTTTAGGGAACGGGCGTCTTTTTTTTGCCGTTTTCGTGGGATTTTGGGAGGAATTTTTATGGAAATGTTTCTGGGCTTCCTTGTCATGCTCGGCTGTTTGCTTTTCGGTGTGCATCACGGCGGCATCGGGCTTGCGGTCATCAGCGGCATCGGGCTTGCCGTCTATACCTTCGTCTTTGGCTATCAGCCGGGCGTGCCGCCGATCTCCGTCATGCTGACGATTCTTGCAGTCGTCACCTGCGCAGGTTTTTTGCAGACATCGGGCGGTCTTACGGTCATGCTCAAGTATGCGGAAAAGCTTTTGCGAAACAATCCGAAGCAGGTCACGATCTTCGCGCCTGTCACGACGTGGCTCTTGACCGTGCTCTGCGGTACGGGGCATGTCGTCTACACGATGTTTCCCATCATTTATGATGTGGCGATCAAGCAGGGCATCCGCCCCGAGCGCCCTATGGCGGTCTCTTCCGTCGCGGCGCAGATGGGGATATGCGGCTCGCCTGTTTCTGTCGCGGTCGTTTCCATCATCGCATTTATGGCGCAGGCGGGGCATCACGTCTCGGTGCTGCAGGTGCTCGGCGTGACGATTCCGGCGACCTTGACGGGCGTCGTCTGCGCTGCGCTTTGGAGCTATCGGCGCGGCAAGGATCTGGACAAGGATGAGGCGTTTCAAGCGTTCATCAGGGAACCGAAAAACAAGGAGTACGTCTACGGCGAGTCGGAAAGCCTGCAGGGGCAGGAGCTGCCGCGCCCATACTATCATGCGATGTTCATTTTCTTTATCGGCATTCTTGTCATAGCGGTTCTCGGCAACGATCCGGCGCTCTTGCCGCATTTTCCCGACAAGATGGGCGAGATGAAGGCGATCGACATGACGGAAGTCATTCAGATGATCATGCTCTTGATCGCTGCCGCTATCTTGCTTTTCTGCAAGGTGAAGGCGAAGGATGTCGGCAACAGCCAAGTGTTCCGCTCGGGTATGGTCGCGCTGCTCTCCGTCTACGGCGTCGCTTGGATGGCGAATACATATTTCAGCGCACACATGGCGATCCTCAAGGATTTTCTCGGTGCGACAGTGCAGGCGTACCCGTGGGCGTATGCGATCATTGCGTTCTTCACGTCAAAGCTCGTGAACTCGCAGGCGGCGGCGATCGCCATCGTCGTTCCTATGGCGCTTAATGTCGGCGTTGATCCCGTGCTCATCATGTCGTTCATCTCTGCCTGCTACGGCTACTTCTTCCTGCCGACATATCCGTCGGATCTCGCGTGCATCGGCTTTGACCGCTCGGGTACAACGCACATCGGCAAATATTTGCTCAATCACAGTTTTATGATTCCGGGGCTTATCGGCGTCATTTCCGGCTGCTGCGTGGGCTATGTGGTCGCACATTTGATCTTTTGAAAAAGGAAAGTGCCCGTACGATACCGAAAGAACGGTGTCGTGCGGGCGCTTTTTACGTTTCCTTCATTCGTGCATGGCGCTTGACGTAGTTCATATAGAGGTTCGTTTCGCGCACGATGACGCCGGACAGGAGCAGGAGCGCGATGAGGTTCGGGATCGCCATGAGACCGTTGACGATGTCGGCGAGGATCCAGATGGCTTCGAGTTTCAAGAAAGCGCCCGAGGCGACGAGCGCGATGAAGATGAGCCGATATGGCAGCACGCCTTTGCGCTCGAAAAGGTAGATGATTGCGCGCTCGCCGTAGTAGTTCCAGCCGAGGATCGTCGTGAACGCGAAGAGTACGAGCGCGATCGTCAGGAGGTGGCTGCCGATCACGCCGTAGCTGGCGGCGAAAGCGGCGCTCGTCATGGCTGCGCCCGCCGCATCGCCCGACCATGCGCCCGTCAAGACGAGGGCGAGCCCTGTCATCGTGCAGATGATGATCGTGTCGATGAATGTGCCGGTCATGGAGATCAGCCCCTGCTCCGCCGGACGCTTCGTCTTGGAAGCGGCGGATGCGATGGGCGCGGATCCAAGCCCCGATTCGTTCGAGAATACGCCGCGCGCGATGCCGTTCTGCATCGCCATCATGACAGTCGAGCCGGCGAAGCCGCCGACGGCAGCCTCGCCTGTGAACGCGCTCTGTAAGATGAGGGCGACGGCGTGCGGCAGGGCGTCGATGTTCATGACGATGAGGATGAGGGAGAGCGCGATGTAGGTCAGAGCCATGAAGGGCACGATGGCAGCGGCGACGCGTGCGATACTCTTGAGACCGCCGAGTGTGATGGCGGCGATGAGCGCTGTGATGGCGAGATCCGTCGCCCAGCGCGGCACGCCGAACGAGATCTCGACGCTGTCGACGATGGCGTTGACCTGCGGGAAGGTGCCGATGCCGAAGAAGGCGACGAGTACGCAGGCGCAGGCGAAGAAGATCGCCATAGGACGCCACGCGCGTCCGAGCCCTCTTTCGATGTAGAACATCGGACCGCCCGCGATGTCGCCGTGGCTGTCCGTCGTGCGGTATTTGATGGCGAGCAGTCCTTCGGCGTACTTCGTCGCCATGCCGAAGAACGCCGCCATCCACATCCAGAAGATCGCGCCGGGACCGCCCGCCTTGACTGCCGTCGCGACGCCGACGATGTTTCCCGTGCCGACGGTCGCGGCGAGCGCGACGCACAGAGCCTTGAAGCTCGACACGTCGCCTTCGCCGCGGTTCTTTGCACGGAAGATGAGCGAGAGCGCGAGCGGCAGCTGCACGACCTGCAGGAGCCGCAGACGCACGGTCAGGATGATGCCTGTACCCACGAGAAGGATGATGAGCGGCGGTCCCCAGAGTACGGAATCGATGGAATTGAGCAGCGGAATCAGATGGTCCATAAATACGTCCCCTCTCCATTGTCAAAGGACAATAGTGCATATAAATAACGAACCTTATGTTATCATAAATTGCGTTGATTTGTAAAGGCATGGGAAGAAAAAATCCCCTGCGACAGGCGTTTTGTTTCGCAGGGGATTTTTGTCCGAGGAAGCGCCGAAGAACCTCGTGCCAAGTTAGCCGATCGTGCCGTGCTGCTCTCTCCCGCGCACCTCTCGCGGCTGGTTCTTTTCGTCTGCTATGACGACGATAGGCGTGTGGGCGCGCGCTTCTTCTTCGGTCATCATGGCGTATGACATGATGATGACGATGTCGCCGGGCTGTACGCAGCGTGCGGCGGCGCCGTTCAGGCATACGACACCGGAGCCGCGTGCGCCTTTGATCACATACGTTTCGAGGCGTGCGCCGTTGTTGTTGTCTACGACCTGCACGCGCTCATGCGGCAAGATGTGCGCTGCCTCCATGAGCGCTTCGTCGATGGTGATGCTGCCCATGTAGGCGAGATTTGCTTCCGTGACGGTTGCACAGTGAATTTTGGATTTCATCAAGTTCAGCAGCATGGTTCTTCCCCCAGGATGATGTTGTCGATGAGGCGCGTCTTGCCGATGTATACGGCGACGGCGAGGAGCGCAGGCGCATGGATTCGTTCAATTTCTTCCAGATCCGGAAAGGAGTAAAGTTCGACGTAGTCGATCTTTGCCAGCGGTTCTTTGGAAAGTTCGACGGCAGTGATTTCTTTGAGTACCTTTGCGCGTTTTTCGCCCGTTTCGTAGACGTCGTGGGCTTCTTGCAGGCTCTTTGAGAGGACGAGGGCGGCGGTGCGCTCGTCGGGCGACAGGTAGGCGTTGCGCGAGCTGAGCGCAAGTCCCGATGCTTCGCGTACGATGGGCGCCATGATGATCTCGGTCGCGACGCCGAGGTCGGCGATCATTCGGCGCAGGACGGCTACTTGCTGCGCGTCCTTTTGCCCGAAGAACGCTTTGTCTGCGCCCGAGAGCAAGAGGAGCTTCAATACGACGGTCGCCACGCCGCGAAAGTGTCCGGGACGCTTCGCGCCGCAGAGTTTCGCCGTGAGTGCGCCCGTGACTTCGACGCAGGTCGCGTAGCCGGCAGGGTACATCGCCTCGGGCGCGGGATGAAAGACGGCGTCGACGCCTGCGGCTTCGAGTTTCGCCGCGTCGGCTTCGAAGGTGCGCGGGTAGGCGGCGAAGTCCTCGTTCGGACCAAACTGCATGGGATTGACGAATACGGAGACGATGACGCGATCCGCGCTTTTTCGCGCTGCTTCGACGAGTGAGAGGTGCCCCGCGTGGAGCGCACCCATCGTCGGCACGAGCGCGATCGTTTCGCCTGTGCGTTTGACGCTTTTTGCGTAGTCTTGGAGTGCCTTCGGTGTGGTCAAGATGTTCATGAGATTGCCTCCTAGGGTTTATCTGAGGGAAATGTCGGCGGAAAGCGCATTGTCGTCTGCGTCGCGCCGCGTGAACCAGTTCGCCGCAAGCGAGCCGGAGATGTTGTGCCAGACGCTGAAGAGAGCGGCGGGGATTGCGGCGGCGGGGCTGAAATAGAGGAGCGCGAGAGACGCCGCCATGCCCGAGTTCTGCATACCGACCTCGATGCCGACGGTGCGCCGTTTCGAAGCGGACATGCCGAGACGTGCGGCGAGCGCATAGCCGAGCGCAAGCCCGCAGCCGTTGTGCAGGATGACGGCGAGGGCGACGAGCGGTCCGATTTCGGTGAGACGCGGTGCGCTCATCGAGACGACGACGCCGACCAAGAGCGCGACGAGCAGGGCGGAGATGAGCGGCAGCACGGTCAGTACACGCTCGACGCGCCGCCGGAAGAAGTGGTTGACCGCCGCGCCCAAGAGGACGGGCAGAAGCACCATCTCGGCGATGGAGAGCATCATCGAAGGTGCATGGACGGTGATCTCTTCGCCTGCCAAGAGGAGCGTCAGAAATGGTGTGACGAAGGGGGCGAGGAGCGTCGTCGCCGTCGTCATGGCGACCGAGAGCGTCACGTCGCCCTTTGCGAGGTAGGTGACGACGTTCGATGCCGTGCCGCCGGGGCAGGCGCCGACGAGGATGACGCCGATGGCGAGGTCGGGCGGCAGAGCGAGCACTTGGGTGAGCAGATAAGCGATGAGCGGCATGATCGTGAACTGCGCGAGTGCGCCGACGCCCACTTCCCACGGATGACGCGCCAGATGGCGGAAGTCTTTCAGCTCGATCGTCATGCCCATGCCGAACATGACCAGTCCCAAGAGGAGCGGCACCTGCGGCGCGATCCAAGACAGCGCCGCGGGAAAGACAGCGCCCGCCGCGCCGACGAGGACGACGAGCCAGACCATGTTCTTGACGATGAAACGACCAATGTTTTGCAAGAGGATTCCTCCCATCAAAAAAGCCTTCCTGCCGACAAGACAGAAAGGCTGAAAAATATGCAAAACAGCTGCGGCTATGCGCCGTATGCGCTGTAATCTTATGCGAGTCCTTGCTGTCTCAGTCCCGAGGGATCTAAGCAGATGTGTATTCATTTGCGGCAGGAGAAAAGCAGGACGTGCCTGCACGGCAAAGGGCGGCGAAGTACGATTCCTTGCGGATATCATCTTCGCTGACCATAAGATAGCATAGTGTGTGGGAAAATGCAAGAGATGAAAAATGGCATCACTCGTCGTTTATGTCGTTCAATGTTCGCTGCAAATCCGGCATATCCTCGGAAATGATCTCCCAAATCAGACGGAGATTTACGCCCTCGTAGTCGTGGACGATGCGATTGCGCAACCCATAGATTTGCGCCCAAGGCACCTGCGGATACTGCTTTTTGAAGTTGTCGTTCAATTTTGCGGTCAGTTCACCAATTTGGCTGAGATTGAAGACGCAAGCCTCCAGCAGCATGTCGTTCGCCTGAAATTCCTCGTAGGAAGTATCTTGGCAGTATTTGCACACTTTGCTTGCGTAACGAAGCATTTTATCGACAATGATTTTATCGCGCATAAATTTCAATCCCTGTCTGCCGAATTTCTTCGGCGATTCGTGACTGCGGCTCAATATGGGTGATGTCCAAGACGTCCATGTCTTTATCATCCAGAGCCTGACGCAATTCATCCACAAAGCCTATGAATTTCAGACCGCGCAGGTTGCTGCTTACGAGCAAATCCACATCGCTGTCCTTGGTGGCGGTTCCTTTTCCGTAAGAGCCGAAAAGAATGGCTTGCCGGATTTTGTGGCTGTCGAAAATCGGCTGAAGTCTTCGTTTGATTTCGTCAGAGGTAAAAATCATTTCGGGCATGTGTCATTCCTCCCTCGACATAGGCTCCCATCTTTCCTTACGTTCTATGTTACCTATGCAAGAGGGCTTGTGTCAAGCGGCTTCTCGGCGAAGAAATTCGCGCGTCTTTCATCTAGGCGACTTTTAAGGAAGGATTTCCCCGCTGTTTGCAGAATAAGGCATAAGGGAAAATTCACCGAAGTCATGCATTTCGTAGGGACAGTGATTCCATAGGCATGTTTGTAAGAAGGGGGAACCGCTATGTTTTTGAAAAAAATCATGAGCACGGCGCTTTGTGCCGCGCTTTTTGTGACGCAGGTCGGCGTTGTCCGTGCAGCGGAGGAAACGGTGCAGGGAAAGCTCTCTGCCGTCGAGCAGGAGACGTGGGGCGGCGAGCAGACAGGTGCGCTTCTCGACCGCATCAATCGGCTCGAAAAGGATTATCTCGGTGCGCACAATAACGGCGCGATGCTTGAGCGCGTCAATATCGTCTACGATGATATCTTCGACAACTCGATGGGGCCGGGGCTTTTGACGCAGCTCAATGCCATCGAATGGGGACTTATGCATGAGGTCAGCCCGAAGTCTGTCGACAAGCGTGTGACGGAGATGGAAATGCTGGTTGCAGGAAAGACGAGTGCGGGCACGTACAAGAAGCGCATACAGGATCTCGGCACGGCGGCGTTCGGCGGTTACAGTGTGCCGCTGGAGCAAGTGACGGTGCCGAAGAATACGCTGATTCGCATCGCCTTGACGCAGGCAGTCAATGCAAAGACGATCAAGGCAGGTGATACCATTCACTATAAGGTGGCAGAGGACGTCGTGGTGGGCGGTATGCTCGTCTTTGCCAAGGGGCAGCCGGGCGAGGGCACGGTGAAGAAGGTCGATCAGGCGCGCAATTTTGGCCGTGACGCGCGGATTGACACCGATTTCCATACGACGAAAGCGATGGACGGCACCGATGTCAAGACCTTCGTCGGCGAGGAGTCGAAGCAGGAGATGAAGAGTTACGCTATGGCTGCGGGTGCGAGCGTCGCGGGTATGCTGCTCTTGGGTCCGATCGGTATCATCGGCGGCGCTTTCGTCAAGGGCAAGAACATCGAGTTGCCCGAGGGGACGGAGCTTTTCATCCAAACGCACGATGATACTGTTCTCTACGCGATACCGACGACGGAAAGGTGAGAGGAAGTTTCATGAAGATGATGGTTCGGCGTTTTTCCGCTCGAAAAGGCGCTCTCTTGGCCGCAGTTTTTGCGGCGTCCTGTCTGCCCTCGGCGGCGTTCGCAGAGTATCGCTCGTCGAGCGATACAGCAGCGGACGTCCTTGACTACATCGAGAACGAGCGACGCGCTGAGCGGGAAAATCGTCTTTCCGAGGCGCAGGAAACGCTCCTGAAGGATACGGCGGCGATGCAGTCCGAGCTGCGTCAGCCTATGGAGGACCACTTGACTCCTTTGCCGACGGCGTTTGAGGGGGATGAGCTGTTTTACGATCAGGTGACGGGCGAATTTTTCGCTCGCGGCAGTGTAAAGATCACGAGGATCGACAACCGCCGCATCCTATCGGAAGAGATCAAGGGCAACGCTCGCACACAAGATGTCGTCGTCGAAAACGAGGCGCATCTTCTGCAGGTGACGCCCGGCATGGTGCGCGCCGATGTTCGCGGCTGGAAGCTCTCGTACAACTATGGCGTCGGCATCGGTAAGGTTGAGGATGCGGAGGGAAAGGTTGGACATCAGTATATCTCGGGCAAGAAGATCGAGATATTCCCCGATCATGTCGTCGTCCATGAGGGACGTGCGACGAAATGCCATGCGAAGACGCCCGATTACAGTGTGAGCGCCAAGCGCATTGAGATCTATCCGAACGACAAGATGGTATTTTACGACTGTGATCTATGGCTGAAAAAGGTGCGCGTTGGTCATCGTGACAGGTATACGGCGGATCTGCGTCCCGGACATGAGGATGCGCCGCCTTTTCCGACGGTGGGGTATACGAAAGCCGACGGCGTCATCGTCAGTCAGGATTTCACGCTTCCCGTGGCAAAGCAGATCGACTTTATCCCGACGCTGCAGGTGACGTCGAAGGACGGTTGGAAGGGTAAGGCAGAACTTCGCGCAAGCGGCGACTACGGGACGCTGCACTTCCAATACGGCTATTGGCAGGACAGCGACGACAACTGGATTCGTCGTGCGCCGAGCTTGCATTATACTTTCGGGCATCACTTCAAGGATGCGCCGATCGGCTGGGGCGTCGAGGCGGAGCGCGGGCGCTGGTATAACCACGGGATTAAGAGTACGCATACGTATTGGAAGGTCAATGTTTACCACGATCCGATTCCGTTGGGGAGAGGCGCTTCGCTGACCTTGGCGACGGATTACTCGGTGACGACGGAATCGTACAATCAATCGCGAATTGCAGGACTCAGCTGGTCGGCGACCCTCTTGAAGAAGTTTGACGATCGTTTGACCGTCTATGGCAAGTACAGCTATTCGCAGGTATACACAGGCAATGCTCTCTTTGCTTATAATGTAGCGGATTACAACCGTGCGCTCTACACGGGATTCAGCTATCGGCTGACGGAGCGTGACCGTGTCGTCTGCGGTACGGCGTACGATATTGATCGGCGCACGCTGAATGATGTCGACTACTATTGGTATCACGATATGCACTGCGTACAGCTCGTTACGCGCTATCGTGTGAAGCGCGACAGTTGGAGCATCCGGCTGAACTTCACGCCGTGGTGATCCGCGCGAAAAAGGAGCGGGGAATGGTATCAAAAACGAATGGTTCGGCAGCGAAGATGAATGAATTGGTATCAGCAGTGAGATGTATGAAAGGGACGCGCGTTATTGTCTTTGGCGATATGGTCGCGGATATTTACCTCGACGGACGTATCTCGCGCATATCGCGGGAAGCGCCCGTACTTGTTTTAGAGGAGATGGGCGAGCGCGTCGTCGCGGGAGGCGCGGCAAATGTTGCACACAATGCGGCGACTTTGGGCGGCGCGGTGTGCGCTTTCGGCATCTTGGGCGAGGATGCGGGCGGTGCGGGGATTGCCTCGGTGCTCTCTCGTGCGGGCGTCGATACGGCGGGACTTCTGGCGACTTCTGAACGACCGACGATTTCCAAGACGCGCGTCATCGCGGGCGGCAGGGCGACGGTCAGTCAGCAGATTGTGCGCATCGACAAGGAGAGCCGTGAGCCGCTTTCCTCTGCGCTTGCAGAGGCGTTGGAAGTGCGTCTCCTGCAGGCGCTTGCGCATGTCGATGCCGTCATCTTGAGCGACTACGGCTCGGGCACGGTCACGCAGGGGATTCGCGAGCGGCTGCTCGCTGTCTGCCGCGAGCGCGGCGTTCCGACAATCGTCGATTCGCGCTACGGCGTGCGCTCCTTCTCGGGCATCGACTATGTGAAGCAGAATGATGCCGAACTTGCCGCCGCTTTTGAACGGCGTCTCGATACGGAGGACGCAATCGAAGAGGCGGCGCGTGCGCTCATCACCGAAATCGGCGCGAAGGGGGCGCTGATCACGCGCGGCGAGAAGGGCATGATGCTCTTTCTTGCCGACGGCGCAAGGCATGAGATCCCTGTGTCGGACAAGAGCGAGGTTTACGATGTCTCGGGCGCGGGCGATACGTGTGTCGCGGCGTTTATTCTTGCACTCGCGGGCGGTGCGAATCCTTTGGCGGCGGCACAGCTTTCAAACATCGCTTCGGGCGTCGCCGTGCGAAAATTCGGTACGGCGACCGTCAGCGCGGCAGAGCTTAAGGCAGCGTTGATGAAATGAAAACTGTTCGGGCAGGTAGAGGAGCTTTCAGGCAGAATTTGTCGAAAAGGAGATTCTCATGCTGATACCAAACGAAAAGATCGAGGACTTTTGCGCTACCCTGCGCGCAGCAGGGCAGCGCATCGTCTTTACGAACGGCTGCTTCGACATCCTGCACGCAGGGCATGTGCGCTATCTGACGCAGGCGCGCTCTCTGGGCGATTGTCTCGTGCTCGGGCTCAATACCGATGCGTCCGTGCGCCGTTTGAAGGGAGAGACGCGCCCTGTCAACCGCGAGCTCGACCGTGCAGAGGTCGTGGGTGCGCTCGCCGCTGTCGATTACGTCGTGCTCTTTGATGAACCGACGGCGGAAGCTCTGGTCGAGAAGGTGCGTCCCGCTGTCTACGCTAAGGGCGGCGACTACACGCGAGAGACGCTGCCCGAAGCGAAGATCGTCGAAAGGTATGGCGGCGAGGTGCATTTCATCGGTCTCGTGCCCGGTCGCTCGACGACAAAGATCATCGAAAGAATCAACCGAAAATAAGGAAGAGGAGGGGGAGCATCATGGACAACATCTTGGTTGTCAAACTCAGCGCCATCGGCGATGTCATTCATGCGCTCCCCGTGTCCTATGCGATTAAGGAGACGTATCCCAAAGCGCATCTGACGTGGGTTGTCGAGCCGACAGCCTACGATATTCTTACGGGCAATCCTTACATTGACGACATTATTCTTTTTGAAAAGAAGCGCTTTCGTACCGTGCGCGGCTTCCTTGAAGAGTTCCGCCCTTTTCGCCATGAGCTTCGCGCACGCAAATACGATGCAGCGCTCGACCTGCAGGGACTATTCAAATCCGCCGTCATCGTTGCGCAGTCGGGAGCGAAACTGCGTCTCGGCACGGCGAACATGCGCGAAGGCTCTGCCTATGTGAGCCGTCCCGTCCAAGGGGCGCACGCCGCAGGTCACATCGTCGAGCGATACCTCGATGTCGCGCGCGCCCTTGGCTGCCGCGTTGACGAGGTGCGCTTCCCCGTTGCCGTCTCCCCTGCAGAAGCTGCTTCGGCAGATGCGCTGCTTGCCGCCGAGGGCGTGCGTGAGGATAGCCGATTCGTCGTCCTCGCCATCGGCGCGAATTGGCCGAACAAGCGCTGGCCGATGAAATACTTCGCTGTGCTTGCTGACTGGCTTTATGGCGAAAAATTTACGCCTGTGCTCGTCGGCGGCGGCCGCCTCGACGAAAGTCTCGTGCGCGACATCGAAGCGCTCGCCGAAGTGCCGCCGGTCAACCTCGTCGGGCGCACGAGCCTCAAGGAGCTAGCGCACATCTTCACACGCGCCGCGCTCGTTCTCGGCGGTGACACCGGACCTGTCCACCTCGCCGCCGGTTTTGGCGCCAAGACCATCATGCTCATGGGGCCGACCGACGCCAACCGCAACGGTCCCTACGGACAGCAGCAAAATGCCGTGGAGATCCCACGCACCTGCAAAGCCTGCTGGAAGAGAGCATGTCCCAAGGGACTTGACTGCCTCGCGATCCTCTCCGTCGAGGAAGTCAAGGAAAAGATTCGGGACGTTTTGGCACAGTGAAGGTAGTAGATGCGTGCCACTTTTTTGCTTTTCAGCAATCACTATAAGGAATCATTTATGCGCCAAAAAGATTACGACAACATCCTCGTCATCAACCTCATGCACATCGGCGACCTCATGCTTGTGACGCCCGTCCTCAGGACGCTTCGGACGAACTTTCCGAAGGCTCGCATCACGCTTCTCGCAGACAAGAAGCTCGCCGATCTTGTGATCTATAACAAGCATATCGACGGCTGTCTTTTGCTCGACAAGAAGGGAGCGGATAATCATCCGCTCGCTTTTTTGCGCTTTATCCGCCGTGTTCGTCGCGAGCATTTCGACCTCGTCATCAATCTGCACCGCAACGAACGCGCCTCAGCGCTTGCGGCCTTCTCGGGTGCAGGGCGCATCGTCGGCTATGCAAAGCCCCTCTTTTCCGCCTTCTTCAACAAGGTCATGGAAAACAAGAAAGCGGTCAAGCACCAGATCCATTCCCACTTCGACGTGCTGCAAGAAGCCGTCGGCATCGAGCGCATCGACGATGCTGGCTTGGAGATGTGGCTGCCCGAAGGTGCGGAAGAAAGCGCGGCAAAGCTCTGGCAGGACGCCTTTCCTGCGGGAGCGAAGGTCGTCGCCTTGAACATCGGCGCGAGTTGGAAGACGAAGCGCTGGATCGACGAGTATTTTGCGCAAACCGCTGACCATTTTCTGGAAAAAGGTTACGGCATCGCCTTCTTCGGCGGTCCGATGGACGAAGAACTCGTCCGCGCCTGCCGCGCCAAGATGCGCCACGGCGATCATGCGATGCTGCAGACCTTCACGGGACGCGTCACGCTCGCCGAGCTTGCGGCGCTCCTCAAGAAATGTGCGCTCTTCATCACGACGGATTCCGGCCCCATGCACGTCGGCGTCGCGATGAACGTGCCCATCGTCACGATGTTCGGCGCAAGTCCCGTGCCGGGGTTTTACCCCTACGACGCCAAGGACATCCTACTCAAGACGCCCGAGGCCTGCCATCCGTGCGGCAAGCACGAATGTCCGAGAGAGGGGGCAGAAAATATGGCGTGCATGAAGAACATCCCTGTCAAGGAAGTACTGCGCTATGCGGAGGAGCTTCTGCGGCAATATGAAAACAAGGTCGGCAATATCCCTGCGCATGATGGACAATATCGCTGCAAGGTTGTAGAATTATAAGAGAAGTTATCTCGTTGGAAGGGAGCTTTCTATGGACATCGAAAAAATGCTCGCCCTCGTCGAAGAGCGTCTTTCGCGCTGCAAGATCCTCGTCACGGGCGACGTCATGCTCGACAAATATTACTACGGCGAAGTCACGCGAATTTCGCCCGAAGCGCCCGTGCCGATCAACCACATCATGCGCCAGAAAGAAACGCTCGGCGGCGCGGCGAATGTTGCGCACAACCTCGCGCTTCTCGGCTGCGACACGCTTCTCGCGGGCTTTGTCGGCGAGGACTACCATTGCCGCTCCTTGAAGGAAAAGCTCGTGGAAAACGGCATTGACCATGCGGGACTCGTGCCGACGAACCGCCCGACGACGACGAAGATGCGCATCATCGGCGGACATCAGCAGATGATGCGGCTCGACTTTGAGAGCACCGAGCCGCTTGAGAAGATCTACATCGATAAATTCCTCGCCTTCGTGCGCTGCAAGCTCGCCGAAAGCATCGACGCCATCGTCGTTTCCGACTATGCGAAGGGAACGTGCAGCGAAGTCACGACGACGGCGATCATCGAAGCGGCGCACGCGCACGGCGTTCCCGTCATCATCGATCCCAAAGGCGCGAACTGGACGAAGTACCGCGGCGCCGACTACATCACACCGAACGTCAAAGAAATCAACGAAATTCTCATCGATCCCATCAAGAACACCGATGCCGAAGTGGTCAAGGCCGCGCACTACATCACGCGCAAGTACCGCATCAAAAATGTGCTCGCGACGCGTTCGGAAAGCGGTGTGACACTCGTGCGTGAGGGTGAAGAAGTGCATATCCCGACGCGTGCACAGGAAGTCTTCGACGTATCGGGTGCGGGCGATACGGTTATCGCCGTCCTCGCCGCAGGGCTTTCCGGCGGACTCAAGGGAGCGGACGCCGCTTTCCTCGCCAATCTCGCCGCAAGTGTCGTCGTGCGTAAACTCGGCACCTATGCCGTGAGCCGCGAGGAGTTGAAGGAAGCGCTGAGGGAAATGCCGCGCGAAGAGGCATAAGTTTGGCAGGCGCGTTCCGTATGCGCCTCACAGGAAAAGAGAGAGGGGATCTTCATGATCATCGTCACAGGCGGCGCCGGATTCATCGGCAGCAATATCATCAAGGAGCTCAACCGCAAGGGCAGGAATGACATCCTCATCGTCGATGACCTCAAGGATGGGGAAAACTACAAGAACCTGCGCGGACTGCACTTCATCGACTATCGTCATAAGGACGATTTCTTAGAGAGCATCGAGAATGACGAATTCGGCGGCAGCGACATCGACGCCGTCTTTCACGAGGGCGCGTGCTCCGATACGATGGAGTACGATGTCAACTACATGATGAAGACCAACTACGAATACTCGAAGACGCTGCTGCATTTCTGCCTGCTGCACCGCGTGCCGTTTCTCTATGCTTCGTCCGCCTCGACCTATGGCGCAGGCCGCCACGGCTTCACTGAAGGCGACGCGGCAGAGGACGCGCTGAATCCCTACGCTTACAGCAAGCTCGCCTTCGACCGCTATGTGCGTCAGGTCATGCGCGAGAGCCGCAGCCCGATCGTTGGTCTGCGCTACTTCAACGTATTCGGTCCGCAGGAGCAGCACAAGGGTAAGATGGCGTCGATCTTCTATCAGATCTACCGCCAGCTCAAGGAAACGGGCGAAGCGCGTCTGTTTCGCGGTACGGACGGCTTCGACGACGGCGAGCAGCGCCGCGACTTCATTTACGTCAAGGATGTCGTCAAAGTCAACTTCTGGTTCTGGGAAAACAAGGGACCGTCCGGCATCTACAACTGCGGCACGGGCAAGGCGCACACATACAACGAAGCCGCCGACGCCGTCATCGCTGCCTTGGGAAAAGGGCATATCGGCTACCGCGACTTCCCCGAAGTCCTCAAAGGCAAATATCAGAGCTTTACTGAAGCCGATCCGAAGCAGCTCCTAAAGGCGGGCTACGACGGAGGCTTCCAAGACTTCCGCGCCGCCGTCAAGGAATACGTCGATTTCCTTGAGGATGGAGGATACTTCCGCTATGCCGAGTAAGGGCGTCCCCGCTGTATTCTTCGACCGCGACGGCACGCTGAACGTCGATATTCATTACCTGCATCGTCCCGAAGACTTCCTCTGGACACCCGATGCTCCCGCCGCCATCCGCCGCCTCAACGAGCGCGGCATCCTCACCGTCGTCGTCACCAATCAATCCGGCGTGGCGCGTGGTTACTATCCCGAAGAAGATGTTCGCCGACTGCACGACTGGATGAACGAAGAACTGAAAAAAGAGGGCGCGCACATAGACGCCCTCTTCTATTGCCCCCATCATATTGATGGCAAGATTCCCGAGTACACGAAAGCCTGCAGTTGCCGCAAGCCCGCCACAGGCATGATCGACGCCGCCTGTGCGAAGTACCATATTGATCGAACGCGAGCCGTCCTCATCGGCGACAGCGAAAGCGATATGGAATGCGCGAGAAGGGCAGGTGTGCGGGGCGTGCGGTATGAGGGCGGGAGTTTGTTGGATGTGGTGGAGCGGAGGTTGAGGTGGCTGGAGTAAAAAAGAACGCTTGTGGCTGTTCAACCGACTCTATAGATGTAGCGATGGTATTTTGCGACGACAAGGTGGGCAAGCCATTTTTTCTGTCGATGATGGCATTGAATGATACAACTTGCAGCATTATGAAGATACGAATGTTGTTTTTCCGACGTATTTGAAAGTCAAGCGAGAGATCGTTCGTGCGTTTAGTACGCGAAGAGGGCGTGCTGTGAACAATGAATTTGTTAAAACGTATCTGCTTGCACCGACAAAGCATATTTTGGAAAGTTTCAATCCCGATATTATCATTTGCTGGCAGACGCTTGCCAGCAAGATTTTTCTCTGTGACATGGAAACGAGGATTCCTGTGATCACTATGTCTCATGGTGATCCGGAAGGTATCTTTCGTACGTCTCCGCAGATGGGCTTCCAGTGATTGGTTATAGGAGTTGTGTCGCTGCGAATGAGCTGATACAAGACGGCGTCAATGGATTTCTGGGTGTTGCAGATCTGTTTCTTTTTTGGCTACTTTGGTTCTCCTATGAAGTTTTTTTCTGGAGAAGGACAAGGAGCGTTACGGCATTGATATTCTTGTCGGTTCTTTTGGGAATTTTTACGCAGGGGTTGACTGAGTATAACGTGGGGAATTCTGCCGTAATGAAGTTGTATTGGATGCTTCTTGGGCTATGTTTGCAATGGATGCGACTGGAAAAAGCATTGCCGTAAGAGATGATTTGAGGGTTTGGAAAGAGGCAGACCGATCGGGTATGTGACTGAAGAACCGCGATTACTTTGAGGGATGACAGTTTTCGCCTGCATTCATCATATAAGGAGGGGCACCAATGCGGCTTGAACGGTTTTTTGCGAATCTGCAGAAGGATTTGAAGGTTTTCCTTTTCCTTCTCCTCATTATATGTTTCTATCGTGTATATTTTATGGCATATATGTCGGAATCGATGACGCCGACGACTTCGATGGGGGATGTGCTTCTGGTGCTTTGGCTGGGGTTTCGTCTCAGTCTGAAATCAGCGGGGGCTATGGCGCTTTGTGGCTTTGTATTCTGCTCTTTGCCGGAGCTTGTTTTGCCGAAGCTGCGGCTGTCTCGTTTGCGGCTTTGGCTCGGAACGGCGGGGAGTGCGATTCTTGCCGTACTCTTTCAGGCACGGTTTCCGTATTATGAGGTTTTTCATGCGACGTTCGGCAGGGAGGTCGTGCAGGGGCTGCACGAGGATATGCAGACGATTTTCTCGATGTTGGTTGAATCGTATGCGCTGCCGACACGCTTTTTAGCAGCCGTTGTTTTGACTGCAATTTCCTATTTTCTGCTGCGCCGCCTGCTGCGTACGGAAACGATGCCTTTGCCGAAGTGGTTGAATCGGTGGGCGGCAGGCGTGGGGCTTTTTCTATTTATTCCGATTTTTTTTGTTTTTATTCGCTTCGGAGGCAGTTTTAATTATGAGCATTCGATCAACTGGGAGAATGCTTCGGTCACAAAAGACCCTTTTCTTAATGAGTGCATTCTGGACGATATTCAGGCGATGTATCGCGTGCGGGATTTTTACCTTAATATGCAAAAGAAAGGCGGTCTCGGTCTCATTGATGTATCGCGTGCTGAGGAATACAGTGCTTTCCTAAGGGGGGACATGAGTAAGGGGGTAGAGCTTGAAGCAAGTCTCACGCGTACGACGAAGGGGGCGCGGCTTCCCAAACCGAAGCATATCTTCATCATTCTTGGTGAAACGTATGCGCAATGGCCGATGCTTCCCGAGTATGCCGATCTTCATGGCGCCGATGGTATCAAGAGTTTGATTGCTGAGGATCGAGCCTTTTATACGCAGTCTTTTATGCCGAACGGTACGTTTACGCTGGTGGCGATTACGGGGCTTGTAACGGGCCTCAGCGATGTCGGCATGGATTTGAATTATCAGCCGAAAAGCTATCGGGAGGCGTATCTCACTTCGATGGCGCCGCAGTTTCAGCGCTTGGGCTATCGCGTGGAGTTTTGGTATGGAGGCTATCCTGAGTGGGACTCCATCAAGAAGCTGTCACTTGCCCAAGGGTTTGACGCCTTTTATGGTGCGCCGGACTACAATGCGCCGCAGCAAAATGTTTGGGGGACGACAGACGGTCATCTCTTCGATGCGCTTTACGAGCATTTGGCAGAGGAAGCGCCGACGGTTCATCTCATCATGACGATCTCCAATCATCCGCCTTACGATATTGATCTTGCCGCAGAGGGCATTGATATGGCAGAATTGGAAAGTGCGCTGCAGGGACGTACGGAGCAGCCGAAGCAGCTGGCATTGGAAGTGGGGCACTACCGCTATATGGATAAGGTGGTGACGGATTTCGTGCGCAGGACGATGGCGGCGTATCCGGACAGCATTTTCGTGATCACGGGCGATCATTCAATTCGCATGGATCCGACAGCGCAGCCGACGCTTTTTGAGCACGAAAGTGTGCCGTTTGTCTTGTATGGTAACGGCGTGACGAAGGATATCCTGCCTGAGGATGTTGTGGGCGGACATACGGCGATTGTGCCGACTTTGCTTGAGTTGATTGCGCCGGAAGGATTTTCGTATACTTCGATTGCACGAAGTATGACGGAGGGAACGAAGTATGCGTTCAACTCGGATTGTTGGATCAGTCGTGAAGCTATGGGCAATGTCGATGACGACCGTATGGAGCTTTTGCCGGGAATTGTATCGCCGCAGGGCAATCTCGCGGCAGAGCGTGAGGCAGCGCTCTATGAGGTCGCTGCGATGCGGACGATTTCTCGAATTTTAATCGGAGATATGGAAAAGTGAGGATGCAGGATATTGGCGATTTACGATTGTTTTACGTTTTATAACGAATATGAACTTCTTGAATGGCGTTTGAAGATGCTATACGATGTTGTCGATTTGTTTGTTATTGTCGAGGGAAATCGTACGTTTCAAAATAAGCTCAAGGAGTTTAATTTCCCTAAATATGAGACGCTCTTTGCACCTTATGAGAAAAAAATTCGTTATGTGGCAATTGAGGAAGAAATGCCATATGACAGCGATTGGTCGATCGAAATTTTTCAGCGAAATTATATCAAGAATGCTCTTGTTGACTGTAAGGATAACGATATTATTCTTTTGTCCGATGTCGATGAGTTTGCCGCGCCGGAACTTTTGCAACAGGTGAAAGATGGCTTGGGTGAAGTTCATATTTTTTCTACGTTCGAGCGTGTGGCAGAGCGTGAGGGGTTGCGCGGTTTGTCGCGTAATACGCGTTGTTTTTTGCGGTCATTGCCTTACATGGGCAAGCGATCGTCCATACGTGAATTTTTGAGGCATAGTCCTGTGGTGTGTGAGCAGGCGATGTATAATTTTTTCATCAATTATCAAAGAGATTCGAACTGGTGCGGCTTGATTCTTGCGGAATATGGGCAGATCGCGGATATGCAAACGCTGCGTTCACGGCGTAATCAATTTCCGCTGGTATACGGCGGCTGGCACTTTTCATCTTTGGGTGGTTTGAAGATGATTCGTAATAAGATTAACTCGACATCCGACGGAATGTGCAATCCCATTTATGGTTTGCCGGAAGAAGAGCAGAATCAAGTGATCGAAGACGCACTGGAGAAGGGCTATATTTGGTGGCGAGATGAGTATTTGAAAAAACGTACCTTGGAGGATATGAATATTCCGTGGATTGAATGGTTTGCGAAGAAGTATCCGTATATGTATCATGGCTGAGTTTTGTGCTTTGATGAAATGCGCTCGGGATGGTAAGGAGAAAGAACGTGCAAAGTTTTTGGAGCTTAGGGAAGAAAATATATAACATGTCGAACCCACGCGAAGCGCGTCGCTGCGTGGTGTTTTGTGCGCGTGCGATGGCGAATCGCTCGCGGATGCGGCAGATTGACGCTTTTTTCCATCAGGATGCAGTCTTGCAGCAGGTGGCGGATGTGTGTCCGTTCGTTTATGAGCAGCCGACGCGGGCGTTTTTCTATAACAAGTCCACGTTTGAAGAACGCGCTGCGCTTGTTGAGACGCATATAAGGTTCTTGCGGAATGTGTTGGCAGAGGATATCCTAATAGATCTTTATCGGCATAAATCCGTGCCGCTCTGGCATGGTGCGGCATGCATGGAGAAAGAACTCGCTGCGTTTCTTCTTTTCGAGCCGGGACAGCGTAAGGAAGGGCTTCTTTCCGTCATGCTGCGGCTGGGTGAGAGTGCGCTTTATCAGATCGTCTTCTGGCTCAATCAAGCGCCGGATGGCGAGATGGCGATGTGGATCGGTGCGATGCAGGGGCCGAATATGGAAAATGCCAAGGAGGTTGTCAAGCAGGTGACGAAGGCGTGTCATGCCTATCGCACGAAGAATCTCATTCTCTATATGGCACAGGCAGTCGCAAGAGCTTTGGGGCTTAAGCGTATTTATGCCGTATCCAATGAGGGATACTATGCGAATAACCATATCCGCCGCGACCGCAAGCTCAAGACAGACTTCGGCGCTTTCTGGGAAGAAGCGGGCGGTCATGTGCTGGCGGATGCACGCTTCTATGAACTTCCGCTCGTCGAGCTGCGAAAGACGATGGAGGAAGTGCCGACGAGGAAGCGTGCCGTCTACCGCAGGCGTTTTGCTTTTTTGGATGATGTGGACGCGCAGATTGCGGAGAATATGGGGAAGATTTTGCGGTCGAGGTGAGAGGCGTGTATGGTCTGCCATCAGAGCATTGGAAAGCAATTTATCGAATCATCCATGCGCAAGGGGCGCGGCTTCGCTGGGTGAAGCTTTTTGGCTCGCGAGCGCGGGGGGAGGCGCGGGCGACTTCTGACGTTGATCTTGCCTTTGCGGGAGAGCCGGAAGTGCGCGGGGCTTTGTGTGATGCTTTCGAGCAAAGCGGTCTGCCGTATACGTTCGACCTTGTCGATTATGAGCGTCAATCGAATGAGAGATTGCGTCAGGTGATTGATGCCGAAGGGAGATTGCTGCTGGAAATAGGAGAGGATGGCGACCAGCTTATGACAAAAGCACAGATTCGCTTGAAGTGGGAGGACTATCATAGAGCGTTGCAGCGCTTGCAGGCAGTGCTCCGAAAAGAGCCGGATGTGGATGATTTGTACCTTGACGCGACGATTCAGCGCTTCGAGTTTTGCTTTGAACTGGCATGGAAGCTGATGAAAGCGGCGCTTTCCTACGAGGGGATCGAGGTTAGCAGTCCGCGGACCAGCATACGTGAGGGGTGGAAGCAGGGGCTGGTGCAAGAGGCGGAAGCGTGGCTCGATATGCTTGAAAAGAGGAATTTGTCTGCGCATACATACAACGAGCAAACGGCGCAGGTGATTTATGCGGCTGTGAAGGGCAAGTACTTTGCGATATTGGCGGCGCTGGACGGAGAAGTTGCGGCGCGATTGGAGGTCATGCAGGAGGTTTTTCGATGAATCTGCCGAATCCTATCCACGAGGGGATCGTGCGGCTCGCACGCAAGTACGGCTTGTCGCGCGTCGTACTCTTCGGCTCGCGGGCGCGTGGGGACAACTGGGAGCGCAGCGATGTCGATCTTGCGGTTGCAGGCGGCGACGTTGTGCGGTTCTCGCTCGATGTGGACGAAGAGTTGCCGACACTCTTGATGTTCGATGTCGTTAACTTGGACGGTCCTGTGCAGCCGGAGCTTTTGGAAGAGATTCAGAGGGATGGTGTTTTGCTCTATGAAAAAGGCAGAGAATTTCTTCAAGGCGCTACAGAATCTTAAGGAGATCGAGGGGAAGAATCCTCCCTATGATACGATTGTGACGGCGGGCATGGTGTCGCTTTTCGAGATATGCTTTGAGCAGGCATGGAAGGCGATGAAGGAGCAGTTGGAGGCGAGCGGTTATGGCGAGTATAAGAGCGGCTCGCCGAAGAGCGTCATCAAGCTGGCGTATCAGGCGCGGATGGTCAAGGATGAAGAACTTTGGCTTGCGGCCTTGCAGGCGCGTAACAATGTGGCGCATTCCTATAGCGAGCCAATCGCGCTTTCCATTATTCGTGACAGTCAGGAGAAGTTCATCGCGATGTTTGAGCAACTGGCGAAGGAGTTGCGGGAGAGTTGGCTGTGATGGAAGTTTGATGTTTATAGAAATAGGCATTTTTATAAACATCAAGCTTTCATCTTTATAAAAATGCCCATTTTAGCAAAGGTCAGGTGTACGGGCAAATGGCATACAAGAGCCTGAAGAAGATATACTACAAAAAGACAGAGGATCTAGAAGAAGTATATCGGGCGCGCTATCAATCTGAGGCGGCCTATCACTTTGATATATGGATCAAACAGTACAAGCATAAAACGCCGTATCCGGCATTCTTGTGCCTTACACAAGAGTTGTTTTTGCTCATGGAGCGTATTTATAAATCATATGAGGAGTTTCTGTACCTCGTCAATACGGTGCCGCATGTTATTCTGCGGCAGTTTTCGCTCTTGTGTATCGTGGATGAGGTGAAGTCGACGAACGATATCGAAGGAGTTCGGAGTACTAGGCGTGAAATCAAGGAAATCCTTGATGGGGGGATACGGAAATCCCACCGTTTGGAGAGTATTGTCCAAAAGTATCGGGGACTGCTTTCAAAGGAAAAGATCGCCTTTGAAACAAGCCATGACATCCGTAAGTTTTATGATGAATTTGCACATGAAGAGGTCATTCGTGACGATCCGCGAAATGAATTGGATGGAGAAATATTCCGCAAGGATTCTGTTGATATTGCTTCCCCTACGGAACGCACTGTGCACCAAGGGATTTTTCCTGAAGCACGAATTATAGAAGAGATGGAAAAGGCGTTGGCTGTTCTTCATGATGAGAAGATTCCCGTATTGATTCGGATGGCTGTATTCCACTATTTTTTTGCTTATATTCATCCCTTTTATGACGGGAATGGAAGAACGGTGCGCTTTATCACGGCGTATTTCCTAGGGAAGCATCTTCATCCTTTGGCAACGGTTCGTCTGTCCGTTATATTCAAGAAGCATCAGAAGAGGTATTACAAACTTTTCGAGGAAACGGACAGTGAGCTCAACCGAGCAGAGATGACGTTGTTCGTGGAAGAGTTCATACGATTCATTGCGGAGTCGATTGACGATACTGTACGAATACTGGAACGGAAAAAGGAACAGGTGGAGAGGTATCGCCAGCAGATCGAAGAAATGGATCTGGAGGATGCGCTGACGAAGAATTTGTATTACATTTTGCTTCAGGCTGCTTTATTTTATGGGCAGGGTATTACGATACAAGAATTGGAGAAGGTGTTGAAAAGATCGCGGGCGACGATTCAGAAAAGATTGGACAAGATTCCGGAGAAGGATCTTGTGAAAACGAGGAAAAGGGCAATCTATTATAAGATCAATATGCTTCTTTTCAAGAAGGAAAAGGCAGAGGGAGGAAAGACGAATAGAGCCTGAGCAACCAATGGAGGAGGAACACAATATGGCATTCAAGGAGATTCAGCCGCAGGAGATGCGGGATGATGTGTTTACGCTGATTGGCAAGGATTGGCTCGTCGTTTGTGGCGAGAAGGATGGCAGGGCGAACGCGATGACGGCTTCTTGGGGCGGCATGGGCGTGCTCTGGGGCAAGCCTGTGGTGTTTATTTTTATTCGTCCGCAGCGTTACACGAAGGAGTTTGTTGATGCGGCGGATGGCTTTACGCTTTCCGTGCTTGACGAGTCGAAGCGCAAGACGCTCAACTATCTCGGCACGGTGTCGGGGCGCGATGAGGCGAAGATTGAGAAGGCGGGGCTTACGCCTATTTCGAATGGGGGCTTCACGTACTTTGCTGAGGCGCGATTGGCAATTTTCTGCCGCAAGCTCTATGCGCAGGAGATGAAGGAGACTTGCTTTATTGTGCAGGAGCCTGCTGCAAAGTGGTATCCTGAGAGGGATTACCATACGATGTATGTGGCGGAAATTCAGAAGGTGCTTGTTCGCGCGTAGGGGGCAGGAGAGAGATATGCGGCAGGAGATTCATGAGCAGATCAAGGGGACGAGCCTTGCACGCGGTATGACGGATGCGGATGTCGATGCTCTTTTGGCATCGAGCCAGGTGCGTCTCGTACGCTATAAGAAGGGCGAGATCATCTTTCATGAGGGCGATGTGCCCGAGCGGCTTTTTTTGCTCATTTCAGGCGCGGTGCGCATATTGAAGGATACGTATTCGGGAAGGCAGATTTTTCTCGGCGAGATCCGTAAGCCCGGTGTGATGTTCGGCGAGGTGTATCTCTTCATTGAGCGCCATGCATACGATATGTTCACGCAGGCTCTTGTGCCGACGGAGCTTTTGGAGATTTCCAGCCGCATGTTGACACAGGGAGCTGCGGATGCGGCGCTGAGTGAGGCGTATGATTCGCAGCGCGTGCGCCTGCAGGGGCTGCTGCAGAGGAATCTCCTGCGCGATTTTGCGCGCAAGGCGTATCAGATGAACAATATGCTTAAGGTGCTTGCGAGCGGCTCTTTGCGCGGCAAGATCGCGCGCTATTTGATGCTGCAGCCGCAGCAGGACGGCGGCAAGATCTGCCTGCCTGAGAGCCGCGAGTCGACGGCGATCTATCTCGCGGTGTCGCGCCCTGCGCTTTCGCGGGAGTTGAGCGCCATGCAGCGAGAGGGGATTCTCTCTGTGGAGTCGCGTACCATTCGCATTTTGGATAGGGATCGGCTGGAGGAGTATTTGTAGAAGTTTGCAGCAATAAAAAAGCGTACAGTCCGTGATCGTTTGGGCTGTACGCTTTTTCTATTTTGTCTGATGTGTTTTATGCTTCCATGATGATCGGCAGGATCATGGGGCGGCGACGTGTTGCATCGAAGATGAATCGGCTGAGAACGTCGCGGATGGTCGTTTTGATGACGGACCACTCGGTGACATGCTCATCTTCGCACTTCTTGAGGGCGCTGAATACCCGCCGTCTGGCGGTGTCCATGAGTTCTTCGGATTCGCGCACGTAGACGAAGCCGCGCGATACGAAGTCGGGACCGGATACCATGCGCCCGGATGCGCGGTTGATGGTCACGACGACGATGATGACGCCTTCGCGCGAGAGTTGTTGGCGGTCGCGCAGGACGATGTTGCCGACATCGCCGACGCCGAGTCCGTCGATGAGGACGATGCCGGACTGCACTTTGCCGTTGAGCTTTGCTGAGTTGCGTGTGAGTTCGAGGATGCCGCCATTTTCGTTAAGGAAGATGTTCTCCGGGGGCATACCAAGGCTCTGCGCGAGTTTGGCGTGGCGCACGAGCATACGGTATTCGCCGTGGACGGGCATGAAGTAGCGCGGACGGATCAGATTGTGCATGAGTTTCAGCGCGTCTTGTCCGGCGTGTCCCGAGACGTGGATGCCTTCGCTCTTGCCGTAGACGACGTCGGCGCCGAGCTTTAGGAGGAGATCGATGGTTTTGCCGACGTAGCGTTCGTTGCCGGGAATTGGCGTCGCCGAGATGATGACGGTGTCCATCGGCGTGATGTTGACCTTACGGTGCGAACTCATCGCCATGCGTGTCAGAGCGGACATCGGCTCGCCTTGACTGCCCGTCGTTGCGATGACGATCTGGTTGTCGTTGTAGCGGCCGATCTCATCGATGTCGATGATCGTGCCTTCGGGTGCATTCAGATAGCCGAGTTCCATAGCAATGTTTGTGACGTTGACCATGCTGCGCCCGAGGATCGCCACTTTGCGCCGATAGCGCACGGCGGAGTCGATGATCTGCTGGATGCGCGAGACGTTCGATGAGAAGGTGGCTACGATGATGCGCCCGCGTGCGCGCCGAAAGACACGGTCGAAAGCGACGCCGACGGTCGCTTCGCTCGGCACCGGATCGGCTCGTTCGGCGTTTGTGCTGTCGGCGAGCATGAGCAGCACGCTCTTGTTGCCGATCTCCGAAAGCGTCTTGAAGTCTGTGAGTTTGCCGTCGACGGGCGTGTAGTCCATCTTGAAGTCGCCCGTGTGGAAGATCGTGCCGAGCGGCGTGCGGATCGCGAGCGCCACGGCGTCAGGGATGCTGTGGTTCACGCGCACGAACTTGATGGCAAAGCAGCCGAGCCGAAGCTGGTCGCCCGCCATGATGGGATGAAGGTTCTGCGTCGAAACGCCGCGTTCTTCTAAGCGTCCCTTGAGGATGCCGAGCGTCAGCGGCGTGCCGTAGACGGGTACGTCAATTTGGCTCAGAACATACGGCAGGGCGCCGATGTGATCCTCGTGACCGTGCGTCAGCACGATGCCTTTGATATGGTCGCGGTTTTCCAACAGATAGGTGATGTCCGGAATGACGAGATCGATGCCGAGCATGTCTTCCGTCGGGAACATCAGTCCCGCATCAATGACGAGAATATCGTTGCCGAAGCGCAGTACCGTCATGTTTTTGCCGATTTCCCCGAGTCCGCCCAAGGGGATGACCTGTAATTTTTTTGCGCTGGCAGAATGACTGGTCGAATGTGTGTTTGAAGAATTTGAAGCCAAAAAATATACACCTCCAAAATTTTGTTTGTTTTTAGCTGAACCTCTGTCCAGCAAGTTTTAGCCGATCAATACACATCTCATAGTATTATATAACACATGAACTTTTTTTGCAAAAGAAAACGGTAAAAGCCGCCCGTACAAGGCGGCAGAGAATTGACAAGTAAATTTCAGCAAAGCGGAAGCTGGTGTGTGCGGTTTATTCCGGCGAGGCGTCGCTTTTCGGAGAAAAACATCATCTTTGTATACTTTCAACCCGTTCGACGCGGACGTTTACGTCGTAGAAGGTGCTGCCGCCGCCTTTGTCGGTCAGGCGTTGGCTGGTCAGCATGTTGATGCCGCGCCTTCCTTTGCAGTAGGTACGCCACCAGACGCCTTCGCTGACGAGTGTGCCGGAGCGGACGCGGCGGCTCAAGGAGAGCGTGAAGGCGGCTGTGCCGCGCTCGTTGCTGCATACGACGGGATCACCGTCCGAAAACCCCAGTTTCTCGGCGTCGTCAGGGTGCATCAGCAGTCGCATGACTTTGCCGCGCGAGAGTTCTTCGCGCTCGTTGAAGGATGAGTCGAGGATGCGTGCGTCGGGGGCGCTGATGAATTGGAACGGCTCCTCGTCGCCGTGGGCGGGGAAGTAGTCGGGCAGGGGCGGCTCTTCTTTCGGGTTCAGCAGTTCGATCTTGCCCGAGGGCGTTTTGAAGTCGAGCTTGTAATCTTCGGGCAGAGGAAGGTCAACGGGCAGTCCTGCGGCGAGAGCCGCTTTGTCTACGGGGAGCGGCCATGCGTCGGTTGAGGCGATCAGCTCTTCGATGAGTTCGGTCTCGCTTTTTTGGAAGAACGGGTCGTTAAGCCCTAGGACGTCGGCCAGCAGACAGGCGACAGTCCAGTTCGATTTTGCCTCGCCAACGGGCGAAATGACGGCTTCGCCGCGCTGGATCGTGTAGTGTCCATAGGCTGCATAGATGTCGCTGTGCTCCAGCGAGGTCGTCGCCGGCAGCACGATATCGGCATAGAGTGCCGTGTCGGTTAGGAAGCGTTCGTGCACGACGGTGAAGAGGTCGTCACGCAGAAGGCCCTCGGTCACTTTCTTCTGGTCAGGCGCTGTGCAGGCGGGGTTTGAGGAGTAAACGAAGAGGCTTTTGATGGGCGGCTCCCAGGCGGATGTCAGGGCATTGCCGATCTCGCACATGTTGACGAGACGCACGTTTTTCCGCAGGTCGGGGCGCTGCACGATGTCCTTGCTGAAGGCGCGGCTGCCCGGGACAGAGGAGAGGAGACCGCCGCCCGGCTTCTTCCATGCGCCGACGGCGGCGGGCAGAGCGAGCAGGAGGCGCGTCGTCATCGCGCCGTTCGTATAGCGCGAGAAGCCGCTGCCCAGACGAATGAAGGGGGCGCGCGCCTTGCCGTAGGCGAGGGCGAGTTCTCGTATGGCCGCGGGGGAAAGTCCTGTGACGGCAGCGGCGCTTTCCGGCGTATGGCGCGGCAGGACAGTTCTTTTCAATTCCTGCCAGCCTTGGACATGTGCGGCGAGGAAAGCCTCGTCCGTGAGTCCCTCTTTTTTCAGTACGTGAAGCAGTGCGAGCGCGAGTGCGCCGTCTGTGCCGGGACGTACGAGGAAGGCGCGGTCAGCTTGCTGCGCCGTAGCCGTCTCGTAGGTATCGACGCACCAGATCTTGGCGCCGCGCTGTTTCGCCAGCCGCACGTCGTGTGCGAAATGAATGTCCGTTGCGAACATGGATAGACTCCAGAGGATGATGAGATCGCTTTGCTGCGCTTCCTGCGGACGGATGGCAAGGGTTGATCCCATGACGGAGTTCCAGCCATGACGCTTCGCGGGGGAGCAGATCGTGCGGTCAAGCTCTGCCGCTCCGAGCGTGCGAAAGAGTGCATGGTAGGCATCGTGCTGCAAAAGCCCCATCGTTCCTGCGTAGGAGTAGGGCTGTATGGCTTCAGCGCCGTACTGCGCGATGATTTCCTGCCAGCGTGCGGCGATTTCCTGCACTGCTTCTTGCCATGAAATCGGGCAAAATTCGCCTGCGCCTTTCTTCCCCGTGCGCTTGAGCGGCGTGAGCAGGCGGCGCGGCGAATGGACGGTGCGCTCGTAATGTGCCATTTTCGAACAGAGCGTGCCGCGCGTGAAGCTGTGCGTGGGATCTCCCTTGACCTTTCGGGCGCGTCCGCCCTCGACCTCGACGAGAAGACCGCAGCAGTCGGGACAGTCATAAGGGCAGACTGAGCGCAGAATTTCCATGATAATTCCTCCTCGTATAATATGTAAAGCAAAGAACGGTTGAAGTTGTCTTTCTGGCATGGGCAAATTTTCGGGATATATGTTCAGCCGTCATACGAAGCGGCATGTGTTGCTTTTTCACCCGTTTCTTGTAATGGCGTCTTCAAAACGGCACGCTGTACATATCCTCACGCCCTTACCGGAAACTTAGCCAATCGGTCTGCGTCTGCGGCTTGACTTCTTGGAGTTTCATAGCAAAAAGAAAAGCACCCGTCGCAGGTGCTTTTCTTTTTGCTCATGCTTCTGTGTGCATTCGCTAAGATGCTGCTGCCGATCAGAATGCGGGAACGATCGCGCCTTTGTATTTCTCGTCGATGAACTTTTTGACTTCCTCGGACTTCAGCGCTTTCATCAGCGCTTGGATCTCGGGGCGCTTCTCGTCTCCGGCGCGTACGGCGATAATGTTGACGTAGGGGGATGTGCTGTCCTCCATGAAGAGCGCGTCTTTCGTGGGCACGAGGTTGGCCTGTATCGCATAGTTTGTGTTGATGACGGCGGCGTCGACATCATCGAGCGTGCGCGGCACTTGGGCGGCTTCGACTTCCTGAAATTTGAGGTTCTTCTTGTTTTCCGCGACGTCATGCACCGTCGGGTTCGTGCCGGAGCCTTCTTTGAGCTTCAAGAGGCCGGCTTTTTCGAGAAGCAAGAGCGAGCGCCCGCCGTTTGTCGGGTCGTTGGGGATGGCGACGGATGCTCCGTCAGAGAGTTCGTCGAGCTTCTTGATTTTGCGCGAGTAGACGCCCATCGGTTCGATGTGGATGCCGCCGGCGTTCGCGAGCTTCATTTCTTTGTGCTCGGCGATGAAGTTATCGAGGTACGGCAGATGCTGGAAGAAGTTCGCGTCGAGTTCTTTGTCGTTCAGCGCGATGTTTGGCTGCACATAGTCGGTGAATTCGACAACTTCGAGCTTGTAGCCTTCCTTTTCGAGGAGCGGCTTGATCGTCTCAAGGATCTCGGCGTGCGGCACGGGTGTTGCGCCGACCTTGATGGTCTTGGATGCGGCGTCTTGTCCGCCGCATCCTGCGAGGGCGAGTACGGCGAGTGTGAGCGTCGCAAGGATGGTGAGAAGTTTTTTCATGATGTTCCTCCTTGTGAATGGGGATGTTTCGGTGAAAGCCAATGGAGACTGAGCCTTTGACAGCTTTCATGAATGTTGCTTTTTATTTAATCCGTCCGCCAGGCGGTTGCCTAGGAACTGGACGATTTGCACGAGGACGATGAGAATGACGACGGTCGCGATCATGATATCGGGACGGAAGCGTTGGTAGCCGTAGCGAATCGCTAGATCGCCGAGACCGCCGCCGCCGATCGCGCCAGCCATCGCCGACTCGCCGACGAGAGCGATGATGACAGTCGTGAGCTGGGCGACGATGCTCGGCATGGCTTCGGGAAGAAGCACATGCCGCACGATCTGATAGGGCGTTGCTCCCATGGCGAGGGCGGCTTCGACGAGGCCGGCGGGCACCTCTTTGAGCGAGGTTTCGACCTGCCGCCCGATGAAGGGGATTGAGGCGAGGACGAGCGGCACCATCGCCGCCGTCGTACCGATGGAGGTGCCGACGATGAAGCGCGTGAAGGGGATGATCGCGACCATCAGGATGATGAACGGGATCGAGCGCAGCGCATTGACGACGGCGCCGATGGAGCGATTGAGCGGCAGGCATTCGAGAATCTGCCCCTTCGCCGTCGTCGCGAGCAGCACGCCGAGCGGTATGCCGATGAGACTGGCGACGATCATGGAAACGACGACCATGTAGACCGTTTCACCGAGCGCTTTGGTGAGGAGCGGCAGCATATCAGCGGACATAGCCGATCACCTCTTTCTTCAAGTCGCGCGTATCGAGGTAGGCGAGCGCACGGTTGATCTCTGCCTGCTCGCCTTTGATACCGACGATCATGCGCCCATAGGGCACGCTTTTGATCTGATCAAGCGTGCCGTAGAGAATTGAAACTTCGATGGGAAAGCGGCGGATGACGTCGGCGATCACGGGATCGTCAGCGCGTTCACCGAGGAATGTCAAGCGAAGGAGCAGCTCGCCGCCTTCGATCGGCTCCGGCGACAGATCCTTTTGGCGGTAGTTGATCGGCAGGTCGTTCGATAAGAGCGTGCTGACGAACTCGCGTGTGATCGGCTGCTGCGGCTTCGTGAAGATGTCGAGCACAGAGCCTTTTTCAGCGATGACGCCGCCCTCGATGACGGCGACTTTGTCGCATATATCCTTGATGACCTGCATCTCGTGCGTGATGATGACGACGGTCAACCCGAGCTTCTTGTTGATGTCGGCAATGAGCTGCAGGATGGATTTTGTCGTCTGCGGGTCGAGCGCACTCGTCGCTTCGTCGGACAGGAGCACCTTCGGATCGGACGCAAGCGCACGCGCGATGCCGACGCGCTGCTTCTGTCCGCCCGAGAGCTGCGACGGATACTGCTGCGCTTTGTCGGCAAGACCAACGAGCGCGAGCAGCGGCTCGACCTTCTTTTTGATCGTCTGCTCGTCTGTGCCGGACAGGCGCAGAGGGAAGGCGACGTTGTCATAGACGGTCGCCGATGACAGCAGATTGAAGTGCTGAAAGATCATGCCGATGCCCTTGCGCGCTTTGCGAAGCTCGGCTTCATTGAGCGCGGTCATATCCTTGCCGTCGACGATGACCTTGCCTTCGGTCGGACGTTCCAACATGTTGATGCAGCGGATCAGCGTCGATTTGCCCGCGCCCGAGAGCCCGATGATGCCATAGATCTCGCCGCGCCCGATGTCTAGGTCGATGCCGTTTAACGCCGTGACTTCGCCTGCCGTACTTGCGTAGCTTTTCTTAATTTTTGAGAGCTGTATCATGCTCACGGAATCACTTCCTTGTGCCTGCGCCGACATGCGGTGGCAGGAAAGTATCATACCAAATTTATATGATTTGCATGTTATCATAGACGCGGCGGCTTGTCAAGATGTTTGCTGACCGCATCTTCTCTATTGTACGGGATTTGTTCCATTTTGTATAGATGAATAGAGAATTTGAAAGAAAAAACTCGAAGCGGATGTCGGCTTTGCACTTGGCAGGTGATTTCTGTCATGCAAAAGTATTGTTTCCCACAGTGAGCTTTGCTATAATGTTCGCGAATGAGACACGAGGGACGGCGAGGCTGTCGCTTTGCCAAAGAGAGGAGCCGGATGATTCGCATGACAGCAGAGGAAAAACGCAAGGGTGAAATGGCGACGGTCAAAAAGATGCTCGAAATCTACTGCCGCGCACACCACGGCAAAGGCATGGCGCTGTGCGAGGAGTGTGAAAAGCTGCTTGACTATGCTTATGCACGTGTCGAGCGCTGTCCGCATATAGAGACGAAAACTTTTTGCAGCGCGTGCGAGACGCACTGCTACGCGCCTGCGATGCGCGAGAAAATCCGCGAAGCGATGCGCTACAGCGGCCCGCGTATGCTGCTGCACGCCCCGGGGATGGCGCTGCGGCATATATTCATCGAGTGGCGGGAGAAGCGTAGGGGGAAGCGTCGGTGAAGTTTCGCTTGCCTGTCGCTTTGGCAGATGTGGTATAATAAAATGAGTACGAGCTGCAAATGGGGTGAGGCGATGGGAAAATCCGTGGATGAGCAGAAGCGTGCATACGATGCCGTCTGCAAGAATGTACTTGCTGACCGATATATTTTGGCAAATATCCTCAAAGAATGTGTTGAGGAGTTTCAAAATGAAACGATTGATTATATAGCTACGAAGTGTATCCAAGGTGCGCCTGAGATCAGTACGACTCCTCTGTGTGCGGATGAGGAGGAGCTTCTGAAGCTCGATGGACTTAATACGGAAAGCAGTTCGTTGACAGAAGGCGTTGTTTATTATGATATCCGCTTCCGTGCGGTACTGCCGTGCGGTGAAAAGACGATCAAGCTCATCATCAACGTGGAGGCGCAGAATGATTTTACGCCGGGATATTCGCTTCTGAAACGTGCGATTTACTACTGCTGCCGCATGATTTCGGCGCAGTATGGCACGACGTTTTCCCGTTCGGATTACGATTCAATGGAGAAGGTCTACTCGATTTGGATATGTACGCATCCAAGCAAGGCTTGGGAATACACGATCACAAAATATGCGATGCAGGAAATGAATCTCCAGGGTAAGGCACAGTCGGTGAAAGAGGAGTACGATCTGATCGTGCCTGTCATGGTCTGTCTCGGGAAGAAGCACTACAAGAAGCTGCAGGGGCTTTTGCGGCTATTAAACATCGTATTGCTTCATAAGAACACTGACAACAGGGATGAAGTAGAAAAAGAACTGCAGGAGCGGTTCCATGTAAAGGCGATGCCCAACATTGAGAAGGGAGTGGCAGAAATGTGCAATCTGAGCGAAGGTATATACCGGGATGGCGTAGAAGCTGGCATGGCTCAAGGTGTGGCTCGAGGAAAGGAAGAGAACATGAAGAATATCGTTCTTTCCATGCTCGAAGAAAAGGTGTCGCTTGATTTCATCATGCGAGTGACGAAGCTGACGGCAGCACGGGTGCGCGAGATCGCCGCACCGCATGGCTATATGATTTGAGGGGAACTAAGATACAATGACGATATTGGAAGCTGCACGCCGCAAGGCGGAGCAGGGGGAGAGGCTGAGCCTGGCGGACGCTTTGGCGCTCTACGAGGAGAACGACCTTCTTTTTCTCGCGGATGCGGCGCGGCGTGCGAAGGAACGCGCGAGCGGCAGGCGTGTCTTTTTTAATGTGAACCGCCATATCAATCTGACGAATATCTGCACGTCGGGCTGCCCCTTGTGTGCCTTTCAGGTGGCGGAAGGCGACAGTCATGGCTATGTGATGGAGGCGGCGGACGTCGCGCGCGTTCTCGCCGAGGCGAAGGAAGTCAAACGGCTCGGCGAGATTCACATCGTCTCGGCGCTTCATCCGACGAAGCCTTTTGACTACTATCTCGGCGTTGTGCGACAGGTCAAGGCGGCTCTGCCCGATGCCGACATCAAGGCGTTCACGCCCGTCGAGATCGTGCATTTTGCCGAAATGACGGGAAAGAGCGTCAAGGAGGTGCTCGCCGCTTTGCAGGAGGCGGGGCTTTCTTCGCTTCCGGGCGGCGGCGCGGAGATTCTCGCGGATCGCGTGCGCGCGATCATCTGTCCGAAGAAGGCGACGACCGCCCAGTGGATCGAGACGATGAAGGCGGCGCATTCTCTCGGCATACGCACGAACGCGACGATGCTCTACGGTCATGTGGAGACGATCGAGGAGCGTCTGCAGCACCTCGTCACTTTGCGCGACATCCAGGACGAGACGGGCGGCTTCCAGGCGTTCGTTTCTTTCCCCTTTCATCCCGCGAATACGCAGCTTGCGAAGGACTATGCGCTGGAGCGCGTCGGCTCGTGGGAGGACATGAAGATGATGGCGCTCTCGCGCCTTATCCTCGACAATATCCGCCACATCAAGGCGTTTTGGATCATGCTGACGATGCCTGTGGCGCAGCTTGCCTTGGGCTTCGGCGCGGACGACCTCGACGGCACGATCGGCGAGGAGAAGATCATCCATGCGGCGGGCGCCAAGACGGGCACGGGCATCACGCGCGAAAGGCTCTGCCGCATCATCCGCGAGGCAGGCTACGAGCCTGTGGAGCGCGACACGTTCTATCACGCATTGGCAGTCGGAGAGGAGGAAGCGTAATGCGCCTGACAGAAAAGGAGGGCGAGGCTCTTCTCCTTGCACAAGATCCGATCGCGCTCGGCCGCGAGGCCGATGCCGTGCGGCGCGCGCGTTACGGCAACCGCACGACGTTCATCGTCGACCGCAACATCAACTATACGAACATCTGCCGCAATGAGTGCAGCTTCTGCGCCTTCTACCGCCGCTTGGACGCGGCGGACGCCTACCTGCTCTCTTACGAGGAAATTCTCGAAAAGGCGCGTGAGACGGTCGAGGCGGGCGGCACGCAGCTGATGATTCAGGGCGGCCTGCATCCGGAGCTGGGTCTTGCCTATTACGAGGAAATGCTGCGCCTGTTGAAGCGCGAGTTTCCCATGCTGACGATCCACTCTTTCACGGCGACGGAGATCCTCTATTTCGCAGAGAAGGCGGGACTCAGCGTCGAGGAGACATTGAAGCGGCTGCAGGCGGCGGGACTCGATAGTCTGCCGGGCGGCGGCGCGGAGATCCTCGTCGACCGCATCCGCAAGAGGATTGCGCCGAAGAAGATCATGACCGACGATTGGCTGCGCATCATGAAGACGGCGCACACGATCGGCATGGAGAGCACGGCGACGATGGTCATCGGCTTCGGCGAGACGATGGCGGATCGCATCGAGCACATGGAGAAGGTGCGCCGCCTGCAGGACGAGACGGGCGGCTTCCGCGCCTTCATCACATGGACGTTCCAGCCCGGTCACACGGAACTTGGCGGCGAGAAGACAAGCTCGTGGGACTACTTGACGACACTGGCTCTGACGCGGCTCTACCTCGACAACATCGCGCACATCCAAGGCTCGTGGGTCACGCAGGGCGAGCGCATCGGGCAGCTGACGCTGGGCTTCGGCGCTGACGACCTCGGCAGCATCATGCTCGAAGAGAACGTCGTCAAGGCGGCAGGCACGCGCTACGAGATGTCGATTCAAAAGATGGTGCGCCTGATTCAAGGCGCGGGCAGAGAAGCCGCACAGCGCGATACGGAGTACCGTGTTTTGAAAACCTTCAGCGAAAGGAGCGAATAAATGGCACAGCAAGAAATTCCCGCCGCATCGTTCGGCGTCGTCGGCGGTTCGGGCACGCTTTCGAGTGATTTTCCTGCACGTCTTCCCGATAAAGACGTCAAGATTCTCGCCGACAATCTCATCTTCGACACGCCCTACGGAAAAAGCCCCGCTTTTCGCCTGTTCTCGGTCGGCGAGGTGCGCGCTCTCTCGTGCCGCATGCACGGCTGGCGCTCGGGCGTGACGCGTGCCGACGCTTCACGCCAGGTCTTCTGGGTCTTCCGCGAGGCCGGTGTCGTGCGCGTCCTCTCCGAGGGCGGCGTCGGCACGGCGAATCATTTGCTTGATCCGCGCGACTTCCTGATTCCCGACGACTATCTCGACCTCTCGAACCGCAAGGACATCATGCTCGACGGCAGGTATCTGCTCATCATGCGCGATGCCCTCTGCCCCGAGCTTCGCGCTTCGCTTCTGGCGGCGACGAAGAAGCGCTTTTCGGGGCGCATCTTCGACCGCGGCATTTATGCGTGCACGGACGGACGCCACTTTGAAAGCCCTGCCGAAGTCGCCATGCTCAAGGGCTGCGCCGACATCATCGGGCAGAGCATCTGCCCCGAAGTCTATCTCGCGCGTGAGATCGGCGCGTGCTACGCGGGGCTTTACTACGTCGTGAACTACGGCGAGGGCATCCGACCCAAGTGGTCGTACGGCACGATGAAGGACATCTTCTACGACGACGCGCCGATGATCGGCGAGGTGCTCGCAGAAACGATTCGGGAAACAGCAGCGAAGGAGCGCCATTGCGAGTGCCTCGCGCTTCGTAAGGAAACGTTGTTGAAGGACGTCTACAACGAGGCGTCCGACAAGGGGTAGAAAGGGAGGGCTTCTCCTTTGGACATCAAGGTCGTGGCGTACTTTTTGGGGCGCATCGCGCAGGCCGAGGGGCTGATTTTCCTCGTGCCGCTTGCCGTTTCCCTGTGGTACGCCGAATCCTCTCGTTTGCCGCTCTTCGCTACAGCCTTCTTGAGTGCAGCGGCGGGCACGGCGCTTCGTCGCGCAGGCAAAGAGCCGGGCGAGCGCCTGACGCTTCGCGAGGGCATTGCCATCACGGGCGGCGGCTGGCTTCTGGCGACCTTCCTCGGCATGCTGCCGTACCTTCTGGGCGGCTATCTCGGCTACCTCGATGGCGTCTTTGAGAGCATCTCGGGCTTCACGGGCACGGGCGCGACCGTCGTCGAAGACATCGAGGTTCTGCCGCAGGGCGTGCTCCTCTGGCGAAGCCTCACGCATTGGCTCGGCGGCCTCGGCATCATCGTCATCTTCATCGCTCTTTTGCCCGCGACGGGGCAGAGCGCCATCACGATGTACAACGCCGAATCGAGCGCACAGGGATCGGAGCGCGTCCTGCCGCGCCTCAAGGACCTCACGAGCGTGCTCTTTCGCATCTACGTCGTCTTCACGGGCGCGGCGTTCGCCGCCTTCTTCGTCTGCGGCATGAGTGCGCTCGATGCCGTCAACCATGCGATGTCGACGATCGGCACGGGCGGCTTCTCGACGTACAACGCGAGCGCCGCGCATTTCAAGAGTCCGGCGATTGAGCTTTGGATGTCGCTCTTCATGTTCATCTCAGGCGGCAGCTTCGGACTCTACTACCGAGTTTACAAGAAAGGACCGCAGGTGCTCTGGCGTAACTCCGAGTTCAAGGCGTACCTCGGCATCGTCGGCGGCGCCGTGCTGCTCATCGCGGCGAATCTTTTCTACCGAGGGCTTTACAACGTGCCCGACGCGTTGCGCTTCGCGCTCTTTCAGGCGACGTCGCTCTCGACGACGGGCTTCGTCTCCGCCGACTACGAGCTTTGGCCGGGCTTTTCCAAGGGCATCCTGCTTCTCTTAATGCTCACGGGCGGCTGCGTCGGCTCGACGGCGGCGGGACTGAAGATCGCGCGCATCCTCGTGCTCTTCCGCATGGTGCGCACGATCGTACTGGAAAAGCTCCACCCGCGCGTCACGACGCCCGTGCGCATCAACGGCGCGAGCGCCGACGAGGCGGCGCTTCACCGCACGGCGGTATTCTTCTTCCTCTACGTCCTCGCCATCGCCTTTTTCGCCGTGCTCATGACGGCGGACAACATCAAGACCTTCGACGCCATCGGCATCAGCGTGACGACCGTCGGCTGCATCGGCCCTGCCTTCGGCATCGCGGGCGCGACCGAGAACTACGCGGGACTATCCGACTTCACGAAGGGCATCCTGTGCTTCGCCATGCTGCTCGGCCGGCTCGAATTCTTCACGCTGCTCGTCATGCTCTACCCGTCGTTCTGGCGCTCGAAGAAGAATTGGTGAACGACACGCACTTATCGGAAGCTGACCAATCGGTCATTTCAGGGAATCGCTGGTACATATATTTGGCGATTCCCTTGTTCATGCAAAAGGCACATACGCTGACGGCAGGAAGCTGTCGGCGTGCATCCGCATGAAAAAGACTGCTGCACGAAGTCGCGGGGCGACGGCAGCAGTCTTTTTCGTGTTAATTTTATATTACTTCGCGGCGGCGATATGCCAAAGCTCATCCTTTTCATCGCTGCCGCAGAGCGTGAACTTACGATTTTCGAGGGAAAGTTCTTTCGCTACAGGCGTGCCCTTGCGGCACAGGACGTAAAATTCGCCGAGCGCGGGCAGATCTTCGATGGCGTAGAAAGGCATGATGTTCGTCGCCGTCCATGTGCCTGCGACGGGAGCATTTTTCTCGACCTGCTCACGCGACTGCAGACACTGGATGTTCTTGCCCGAGTAAAAGGCGTTGCCGACGCTGTAGTCGCGCGCATAGCTTAGGATCGGTACGCTCGCGGGCAAATCGTGTACGAGCGCGGCGGCAGGCGCGCCGCTTCTCTCGCGGCACATCGGAACGGCGACGAGAACGAAGAGTACGAGATAGAGGGCGCCGAACGCGGCGATCAGGATGTTCATGCGCTTCCTGTTGAAGCCGTTGAAGAGCCGTGCCGCTAAGATGGCGATGGGGAAGATCGAAGGGAACGTGTATGTCGGGTATTTCGTCGCCATGCACTGATAGACGAGGATCGTGCCGAGTGCCCAGACGAGAAGAAAAAGCGTGTCGCGCTCTTCGAAGGCGCGGCGCAACAGGGCGCCTTTTTCCTGCCACAGTCGCTTCGCCGTGCGCAGGACGAAAACGATAGACCACGGGAAGAAGCCTGCGAAGAAAAGCAGGATATAGTAGTACCAGACGTCGTCGCGCGGATGCTCGGAAACGGTTGCACGCAGGAAGTTGTGCGTGCCGAAGAACGTGCCGAGGAAGTCCGCACCGTGCAGTTTGTACATGATGTAGTACCAGCTGCCGCCGACGAGGAGGAAGAGGAGCATACCGCCGCCCCAGCGCAGGCGCAGAAGTTCCTTCGCATCCTTTCGGAGTACGAGGTAGACGAGCAGCAAAAGTCCCGGCAGGAGGAAGCCGATCGGCCCCTTCGTCAGCACGGCAAGTCCTGCGAAGAAGAAAGCGGCATAGTAGAGCGCACGCTTCTTCGATTCGTAACCGAGATAGAAAGAAACCATCGTCGCGCTCATGAAGAAGAAGAGCGTCATATCCGTGATGACCGCCTTGCCGACGTACCAGAAGCTCACGGAACTCGCGAAGAGCCCGCCCGCCAGGAGCGCCGTGCGGTGTCCGTAAAGACGGCGTGTGAAGAAGTAGAGGAGCGAGAGACTGAAAAGCCCCATGACGGCAGCAGGGAACCGCAGGGCAAATTCGTTGACGCCGAAGATCATGCAGGAGACAATCATCTCCCAGTAGAAAAAGGCGGGTTTGTCGTACCAGTAGTTGCCAAAGATGCGCGGGGAAACGTAGTCGCCGGACGCGAGCATTTCCTTCGCTGTCAGGGCATAGTTCGACTCGACGGGATCTGTGACCGTAAGGCTCCAGTTCGCCGCAAATAAGATGATCGCACCAAAGGTGAGCAAGAGTAGAAAGTCCCTCTTCTCGCTTTGCGCCATGATCGTATCTCCTCCGTTCAACAAATCCTTTAACTTTGTCACTTTTCGTGCATTATACAAGATGGAAAAGCAACTGACAAGAAACGTCGCTCCTAACTGATATAGGATATACGGCTCTCTCTGCGCGGCTCCGGCTCGGGCAGGTCGTCTGCGGCGTAGCCGAGTGCGAGATGACCGATGCCGACGTATTGCCCGGGGCGGAAGAAGATGCCTGCGCGAGAAAGGATCTCTTGCCCGAGGGGGTGCTCAAGTTCTTCTTTCGCGCGATGAATCCAGCACGAGTGCAGACCGAGGGATTCGGCGGCGAGCATCATCGTCGCGATGACGACGCTTCCGTTGATGATGTGGTTCGCATCGTCTCGGTCGGCGATGATGAGCAAGATGACGGGGGCGCCGTAGAAGGGATCGAAGCCTTGCTTCCAGTGCCCGATTCGGCAGTTTAGCTCGACGATCTTTTCGCGCATGATCTTGTCCGTGATGACGATGGTGCGGATGGAATCGCTGCTCATGCTGCGCGGCGCGTATAGCCCCGTCTCGACGATGTCACGGACAAGATCCGCGGGCGGCATCGTGGGCAGATAGGCGCGTATGCTGCGACGGTTTTTTATCGTTTCAATGACTTCATTCATAAAGATGCCTCTTTTCTTTCAACAATCAGCAAGATGTCGGATATTTTCCTAGTTTTTAGGTGTATAGTCGCATCTTACTCGCGTTTATTATAGCACAGTTTTTCTTGTTGTGCGACAAGAGGGCGTGGAAATCTCCATATACTAGGAAGTTTTAACGCATGAGCGTGAGAAGGCGTGCTATAATGAAGCCTATACCATATCTTGAGATATGAGAGCCTCTGGAGAAGTGCAGATAAAAGGAAGTCCGTCTGAACCGTACGGCTGAATTTATCCGTGCTTCGCGAAGAAAGAAGGAGAGATGATGATGAAAAAGATGAAATCCTTCCTGTTTGCTCTGGCGGCGGGGCTTTTGCTGCTCGTGCCGCAGGCAGCCGAAGCGGCGGCGGCGGAGCCGCCTGTCCTCATGGTGGAGGGATCGGGCAGAGCCGAGACGGCTCCGGATCGTGCGACCATCTCGATCGGCGTCGTGTCGCAGGCGAAAGATGCTAAAGCGGTGCAGGAGGAAAATGCAAAGAAGGCGACGGCCGTCACGCGCGCCCTCGTTGCGGGCGGCATCCCCGAAGCGAACATTCAAACGCGCGGCTATTACTTCCAGCCGCTTTATGAGCATCCGTCCGCAGGGCATGAAAATGAGATCACGGGCTATCAGGCGGAGAATACCGTGACTGTACTTGTTGAGAATATCGCCGATGTGAGCCGTGTCATAGATCTCGCGTTGAAAAACGGCGCGAACAGCATATCTTCCTTGAATTTTGGTACGAAAAATACGGAGAAAGTCAGAAAAACAGCGCTGAACGCCGCTGTCAATGACGCCCGTAAGAAGGCGGACGATCTTGCCGCCGCACTTGGCAAGCGTATCGTCGGTCTGAAAGCGGTTTCGGAGAGCAGCTATCCGCTTGCCGAGCGCAGCGTCAGCTCGAAGATGCTCATGGCAAACGGTGCGGCGCCGACGCCGATCGCTCCGGGCATGTTGGAGATGAGCGTCGATGTGCATATCGAATATTATTTGAGCGAATAAGAATTTGAGTTTTATCGAAGGTCATGCGCCCCCGGTCAGTTTTTGATCGGGGGTTTTATCATTTGCTGATGACGCAGCCCTGAAAAGGGGGAAGGCAAGACCTATTTTTGGTAAAGATATTGCATAGAATCGTTCCTTTGATTATACTTAAGATGAGGTGAAAGTTTGGAAAAGCGCACGGATTCTGCCGGGGTATAAGGTCCTAAAAAGATAAATGGATAAGGATTTTTCTTGCGAATTATGCGGATATATGATATATTATATCGCAAATAGATGAAAAGACCTACTTATATAGGTGAAATGTTCATCCAAATCTTCGCAACCAGAGAGGATCAAGGCTTATTCTACGTCGCCTAATGTGTAATTATTATTAAGTAAAGGTAAATAAAGGGAAATGGGAGAAGTAGTGTGATGATGACCGTGGCAAAAAAGTCTTTGATTCAGGCACAACATTGTCGGATGGGAGCGCTGTTTGCTGCCGCTGTTTGCGTTTTGCCGGCGCAGGCAGCAGCGGCGGAAGCGGTCCCCGATTGGGCCTATGAGGCCTTGGAGCGTCTTGATGCGGAGGGGTATATCGACCTCGCAGGCAAGGCTCCGCAGGAGTATTCGCGTGAAGAGCTCGTACGCTTTGTGGCGCAGGGTCTGCACCAGATTGACCGCATACAGCAGGGCACGCGTGCGGATGAGTATGGAAGGCTTACGAGTCTCGCCATGCGCGATGAGGTTCACGTCAAGCTCTATCGTGAGCAGGAACGCTTGGCGAAGAAAGCGCTTTCTGACGCACAGGCAGAAGCGGAACATGCGGAGGAACGGCTTGTGCGCGAGTCTTTGCGCGGTACGAATCGCCTGGAAGTCATGCGTCCTTTGCAGGAGAAAGCCTCGGAGGCGCGTCTGCGTCTACAGGCTGCGGCGCGTGAGTATGCGCTCGCAAAGATGCGTCGCGAAAAGCGCGAGCTTGCATTCGCCAAGGTCGAGGAGCGGAAGAAGGCGATCTTCGACGGCATGGCGGCAGAGAGCAACGGCGCGGGTGCAGCCGGTGCGGGAAACGCGACCGGTGCGGCGGGGATGAGCGCCGCGCCGGTCGCCGTCGGCGCCGTCGCGTCTGCGTCGGCGGAGCCGCTTGTCGCAGGGGACGCGATGGATGCGGCGGCGCGTCTGCGGGCCGTCTTTGTCGAAGATCTCGCACGCATGGGTTATACGGATGAAGAGAATGCCGATCAGCAGTTGTATTCATCGGTGCTTCTGCCGGCGAAGCCGGAGCCGCGGCTCAAGGTGGACGCCGAGGTGCGCGGCGATGTTTCGCGTTCGTGGGGCGTGGAGCGCGCCAGAAGCCGTGCGCGCCTGCGCCTTCGCGTGTTTCCCGATTACAATATCGACGGCAACTGGCATGCGGCAGGTATGCTTGAGTACGAGAAGGTCGTGCGCGGCGACGGCGGCAGCGATGACGGCAGACTTCGGCTTGACCGTTACTATTTGACGGGCAGGAGCGGCGTTGTGGATACGACGGTCGGTGTTTTCAGTGCAAACTTCGCCGAGGGTAATGTTTACGACAGCAAGTTCAAGGGTGTGCGTCTGTCTGCGGGCGATCCGATCAAATATACGGCGTACTACGGCGGGATCGACCGCGCCAAGACCGTGGCGGCGATCTCGGCAAGCTATGATACGCCGACGTATGGCGTCGATATGGGCATGTATCGCTTCGACAAGATCAATGATGCAGCGCGCAATATTTATATGGCGAACTACCGTATGCCGGTCGGGCAGTTTGATTTCGGCGCGATGCTGCTGCACGGCGTAGATGAGGCGGCGGGCAACGGCACGGGCTATGTGCTGACGCTCGCGAAGAACGAGAGCGGCTGGCGGCCGGGCGCGATGTCGTATTGGCTCAAGTATTATCGTCAGCCGAGTGCGACTTATGTCAGTCATACGATGAACGGCATGGCGGATTACATGAGCTACGACGCGACGGGAATAGGACCCCGACGCGGCGGCTTCCGCGGCTGGGGCGCAGGTCTTTTGTATACGCTGCAGAAAGATCTCATGTTTGGCTTGGAATACTATGATCTCTTCGATCTGGATACGGCGCAGCGCAGTCGGACGGTTTGGGCGTCGCTCACCGGGTATTTTAGAAATTACGAGGAAGAATAAGCGCAGGAAAAAGGGGGCGCACGTATGTTGAAACTTTTACAGGAGGGTGAGGCGAAAATCGCCGTCGTGGGGCTTGGCTATGTGGGGCTGCCGCTGGCAGTGGCATTTTCTGAGCATTTCAGTGTCATCGGCTATGATCGAGATGAGCGGAAGATCATCGACTGCCGTGCGGGCGTCGATCCGATGGGAGAGCTTGCGGCGTCGCATGGCGCGGCGGAGCGCATTGAGTTTACGACGGATGAGGCGCGGCTTCGTGCGGCTTCCTTCATCGTCATCGCTGTGCCGACGCCGATCAAGGGGGACAAGACGCCGGATCTGGAACCTCTCATGCAGGCGACGCGTGTCGTCGGCAGACATTTGCAGCCGGGCAGCATCGTCGTCTATGAGTCTACCGTCTATCCCGGTGTGACGGAAGATATATGCTGCGCGATCTTGGAAGAGGAGTCCGGGCTTATGCGCGGTGCATTCAAGATCGGCTACTCGCCCGAGCGCATCAACCCCGGCGACAAGGTGCATCGTCTGGAAAACATCGTCAAGATCGTCTCGGGTATGGATGACGAAACGCTCAAAACAATCGCTGAGGTCTACGGCACGATCATCGAAACGCTGCATCCCGCCCCGTCCATCCGTGTGGCAGAAGCGGCGAAGGTTGCTGAAAATGCCCAGCGTGATATCAACATCGCTTTCATGAACGAGCTGGCGATGGTGTTCCAGCGCATGAATATCGACACGACTGCCGTGGTGAAGGCGATGGACACAAAATGGAACGCCTTGGGTTTTCGTCCGGGGCTTGTCGGCGGACACTGCATCGGCGTCGATCCCTATTATTTCATCTATCAGGCGCAGAATCTCGGCTATCATTCGCCCCTTATATCGACGGGGCGGCGAATCAATGACGGCATGAGCGGTTTCGTCGCCCACGCTGTTGTGCGTGAGCTTGTGCGCACGAAGATCGACCTCGCGCGTGCAAACGTCTATCTTTTCGGCATGGCGTTCAAGGAGAACTGCCCCGATACGCGCAACTCAAGGGCTGCCGACGTCTACTCGATTTTGAAAGAGTACGATCTTGCGCTGCACGCCGTCGATCCCGAGGTGGACGAGGCGGAGTTCTGCGCGGAGTATGGTTTTGGCTTGGATGCTTTGGACAAGGTGCGCGATGCGGACTGCATCGCCATTCTTGTGGCGCATGAAGCGTTCGCAGAGCTTTCGTGGCTGCGTCTTCGCAAGATGTTCCGTGCGGATGGACCGCGTCTGCTCGTCGATGTGAAGGGTGTGTTCTCACGCAAGGAAGCCGAGCGGGAGGGGTTCCGATATTGGCGCCTTTGAGTGTTTGAATGGCTTGACGTTTTTTAGGAGGAATGCAGGGCATGGGATTCAAAAAGCTGACTCTTTTGGCGGTCGTATTGATTTTGACCGTTTGCGGCGCTCTGCTCTTCTTCCGTGATTACGTCGTCGGCACGAAGAATGCGCAGATGGAGATCACGGATCTCAGCAGCCTTTATGAGGCGCAGGAGGAGATTGCGGCAGCGGCAAAAGAGCTGCAAAAAGGTGTGGAGCCTGTCGAGATCGTGACGAAGGATGTGAAGCCGCAGGTCGCCATCGTATTTGACGGGCTGCCCGAGCGTACGATGACGGCGCGTTTTCTTGACGTCCTCAAGAAGCACGAGGTAAGCGCCGTGTTCTTTGTCGAGGGGCAGAATGCAGCGAATCAGCCGGAGACGATCAAGCTCATCCGCGAAGCAGGACAAGAGATCGGCAATTATACATTCGTAGGCATCGCCGCGGCGCAGAGTCTGCCGCAGGATCGCCTGCTTTCGGAGGTTTGCCGCACACAGCGGGTCGTCGAGGTTCTTACGGCGGTGAAGCCCAAGCTCTTTCGTGCGCCGAAAACTGTTTACGATGAGAATCTGCTGCGCATTTTACGCGCCGCAGGTCTTGACTATGCGGTGAAAGAGAACGCACATTATGCGCCGGGTTGGCTCAAAGATGAGGCGGGCGCTATAGCCTATGCGGCGACGGTGCCGCCCGGCAGCATCATCGCGATCGATATTGATGTGCCTGTTGAAATCGCGGCGAAGGACGGCCCCGTCGAAGATTTGCGCCCCGCCGTGGATAAGCAGCCGACCTTGGAAGATAAGCCCGCAGAGGAGCATCCGGCGCCGCCCGTCGACGCCGCTGATGAGCTGGATTGGCTCTTGACGGCTTTGGAAAATACAGGGAAAAAGCCCGGCAATATTTATGATTTCCGTAAGATTCGTTATGTTCCCGCCGCGCCGCCGGCGGCAGAACCGGCTAAAAAGTAGGTGAAGGTATGGCAAAGCAGGGGATTCCTCCCGCCGATGAGAATCAAAAGAATAAGAATGCAGTACCTGGGCGCAGCGTGCATGTGAACAGGGCGGCAGACGCAGCAGCGGAAGAAGAGGAGATCCTCTATACGGTGAAGGAAGATCGCCGTCTGCTCTCGCATGTGCCGGACAGCACCGGGCATCGCAGCAATCGCAGCCGCCGCGGCGCGACGAGCGGCATGGAGTCTGATGACTATGTTCTCTACGAGCAGGACGCGAAAAACGGACAGCGTTACCTCGTAGACTATCCCGTGAAGATTCAGGGCGGCGGCAGGACGATTGCGGCGCACGCTGTGGACATCTCGACGACGGGCATACTCGTGCGCTTGGATGCGGACGAGGGGACGCCGGACGTCGGTCTTGCGGGCGAGGTCAAGCTGACGTTTGAGATTACGCCGGGAACGATGCCTGAGGGCTATGAAATGAAGGTCAAGAAGCTGCCTGCGACTGTCGTTCGGAGCTTCGGTCAGGCCTCAGACAGGCTCTATGGCATTGAATTCAGGCAGACGCTCGCGGAATACGCAGGGGCGCGCAGGCGCGGCTACATGTTCGGTTTTGCGACGTTTTTCCTTGCTGTCATCACGCTCATCATCGTGCTTATGCGTGCGGAGTCCGTCATATATTTTAAGTTCAATCGCTGGCTGTATCTCTACAGCATCATTGCCGCGACGTTTTTGCTCTCACGCTATTTATTTGCGATGTTCTACCGACCTGTGCCCATTGATCCGCACTATACGCCCGGCGTCTCGATCATTGTGCCGTGCTTCGACGAGGAAGATTGGATTCAGCGAACGATTCACAGCTGTATCAATCAGGATTATCCCGTCGATAAACTTGAAGTCATCGTTGTTGACAACTGTTCGAACGATCGTTCTGCCGAGCGCGTGCAAGAGATGATCGCGCAGCTCAAGGCGGCGGATACGAGCGACAATGCTTACCACGTTTCCGAGCGCATACGCTTTTTGCAGCAGCCGCAGAATATGGGTAAGCGCGACGCTATGGCGCGGGGGGCGAAAGCCGCGAAGCATGAGCTTCTCGTATTCGTGGATTCGGACAGCTTCCTCGATCCTTTTGCCATCCGCAACATCGTGCAGCCGTTCAAGGATAAGGAAATGGGCGGCGTCTCAGGGCGCACGGACGTTGCGAACACTTACACGAATTCCCTGACGAAGATGCAGGCGGTGCGCTATTCCATCGCCTTTCGCATCATGAAAGCGGCGGAAGGTTACTTCGATGCGGCGACGTGCCTTTCGGGGCCGCTCTCTTGCTACCGCAAGGATCTCGTCTTGAAGTATATGGACGCATGGCTCAACCAGCGTTTTCTCGGACAGAAAGCGACGTTCGGCGACGACCGCAGCATGACGAACTTCATCCTGCGATACAATCGTACGACGTATCAGGATTCGGCGGTCTGTATGACGATCGTGCCGCGCTCTTACCACGTCTTTTTGCGGCAGCAGATGCGCTGGAAGCGCTCGTGGCTGCGCGAGTCGCTGATCGCAAGCCGCTACATGTGGAAGAAGGAGCCGTTCATGTCGCTGGGCTTCTACATGGGCGTCGTCGTGCCGATCGCCGCTCCCGTCATCGTTATCTACAACCTGTTGTATATTCCTATCATGCATCGCGTGTTTCCGACGACATTCCTCATCGGTATGCTCATGATGGCGCTTCTCATGAGTATGGCGCAGCTTCTTATCCGCCGCAGCACGACATGGATTTACGCTCTGTGGTTCTGCATTTACTATGAAGCCGTTCTCCTGTGGCAGATGCCTGTCGCGTGGGTTACGTTCTGGAAGACGACATGGGGCACGCGCATGACGCTCGCTGATATTGCCGAGTTGAATAAGAAGAAAGAAAGGGAAAGAAAGAAGAAAGAGAAAGATGCGGAGATGGAAGGTTCTGCCGCGATGGTCGGCACCGTGGGTAAGACAGCATGAAGCAGAGTAAGAAACGCGTCTTTGTGCGCTTAGAACAAGGCATAGACAACGCACGGGCGCAGGCAGAGAAACAAAAGGCGCACCAGGAAGCGCAGCCTCAGGAGCCTGTCGTCGGACAAAATCCAGCGAACGCACCGCCGCAGAATGTGCAGGGTATGGGCTATGTGCCGTATATGCAGCCTATGTATATGCCGTACATGCCTTACATGCAGGTATTGCCGCCGCCGCCCGGAGGAAATCCGCCGCAGCAGCAGGTGCAGCCGTCAGCGCCGCAGAGCCATAGCCAGCCGTCCCAACAGCCGCGGCCACAACAGCTGCAGCCGCTCGTGCAGGCGATGCCGGGGATGCCGGGTATGCCGCTTTTGACGTGTATACCGAACGCGCAAGGGCAGCCGCAATGGGTGCAGGTCATGCCGATGCCGCCGCAAAGCGGGGCGCAGCAGCCGTTTGTACAGCCCGTGCAGCCGTTTGTGCAGCCGCAATATATGCAGCCGCCATTTGTACCGCAGCAGCCGTATTCGGTACAGCCGCAAGCGCCGCCGCAGCAAGTCTCCGTGCCACAGCCGACACATCCGCCGCAGCAGCAGGAGCCGCAGGCGCAGGAAATGGAGCCGCCGCAAGAGCGGCAAGCCGAGCCGGTAAAGGCGCAGGAACCGCCCGACGAATCGGTACAGACGACGCCGCAGGCAGAGCCGCCCGAAGAATCGGCGCAGGCATCGCAGGCAGAGCCGCCCGAAGAATCGGCGCAGGCGACGCCGCAGGCAGAGCCGCCCGGAGAATCGGTGCAGGCGCCGCAGGCAGAACCGCCCGACGAATCGGTGCAGACGATGCAGCCGGAGCCGCCCGCAGCAAGCGCAAACGAGCCGCCTGCTGCAGAGGCATCGCCTGCGCAGCCGAATGCAGCGGCAAAGCCCCCGCCGGAATGTGCGCAGGAACAGACCTCGGCACAGACCGAATTTCTGGAAACGGCGGAGCAGAAAGCCGAAGCGATGAAACGTGCGGCGGAAGCGTCAGCCACGCTTGCTGACGCGCCGTTCACGCGCAGGAAGAACCGCATGAAGCAGGGGCGCGTCGTTTTCGAACTCGTCCTCTTAGCTGCGATGGTGTGGATTCTCATAGAGCTTTTTTTCACGCTCAAGACGTACGAACCGTTCGCGGTAGCGGCGGTGAGTGAGGAGGATCACGGCTTTATCGCGCTCTCTTACTTCGGCGTCGATCGGAACGGGGAAACATCGACGCTCATCGGTAAAGAGCAGCTGCGTCTGCACCTTGCAGAACTCAAAGAGCAAGGCTATGTGACCATATCGCAGCAGGATGTTCTCGACTACTATCAAAACGGCAAGCCTTTGCCGCCGCGGTCGCTCTTCCTCATGTTTGAGGATGGGCGGCGCGATACGGCGATTTTTGCACAGGAGATCATGGAGGATTTGAACCTCAAGGCGACGATGATGACGTATCCCGAGAAGTTTATCAAGGAAGATACGAAATTTTTAAGCCCGAAGGACTTAAAAGAGTTGGAAAGCTCGACCTATTGGGAAATGGGGTCGAACGGCTACCGTCTCGCTTACATCAACGTCTTTGACCGCTACGGTGATTTCCTCGGAGAGCTTGATCCGCTGCGTTTCAATTTGGTGAGCCGCTATCTCGACCGTCGTTACAACCACTACTTGATGGACTACATCCGCGACAAGGACGGCATACCGACGGAGAGCGAGCGCCAGATGGAGCGCCGCGTCACCTACGATTACACGCGGCTTCGCGATGTATACGAAGAGGAGCTTGGCTATGTGCCGCGCGCGCATGTGCTCATGCATGCAAACACGGGGCGGTTCGGCAACAATCCGCGCGTCAGCGCCGTCAACGAACGCTGGATCCGCGACATTTTCCCGATGAACTTCAATCGCGAAGGCTTTGTGCTGAACAAGCGCACGAGCAGTCTCTACGATCTCACGCGGATGCAGCCGCAGCCGTATTGGCCGATCAATCATCTTCTCATGCGCATCAACTACGATACGGACGGGAGTCTTTCCTTCGTCGAAGGCCGTGCAGAAGGCCGCCGTGCATGGGATCTCAAGGAAGGCGCATTGGAGTGCAAAGAGGAAACATTGATCCTCACGACCTTGCCCGAGGGCAAGGCGGTAGCACGTCTTGCTGACGTCGAAGATTTGCGCGACCTTCGCTTCGAAGCGGAGCTTGAGGGGAACGCTTTCGGCTCGCAGCAGATTTTCCTGCGCAGTTCCGTCGATTTGGCGGAAGCTGTTGGCATCGTGCTCGTCAACGATCAGCTTGTTGTCGAGGAAATCAAGGGCGGCGAAAAGCACGAGCTTTATCGTGAAAAACTGCCTGTGATTCTCGGCGAGAAGATTCTTTCCGTCGAGGAGGCGCACCAAGAGGCGAAGGTAGGGGAAAACGAAGCTTTCGCACTCTACGCGACTTCGCCCGCTGCTGCCAATGAGTACATGGGGCGCGCCAATGAGGAGCGTGAGGCGTATGCCGCTACCGTCGAAGACGGCGCCGCGCCTTATGAGGGACGCGCGAGCTTCCATCGCCGCGGCAAATGCAAGCTGACGATTCATTTGAAAGATGACCGCTTGAGCGTCGAAGTCGACGGTCATATAGGTCCCGAGGACATCCTCTTGAGCCGCACGGAGAGCGGCAGCGTATTCCTTGGCTCGTCATGGCAAGGGGAAGCATGGAGCCAGAGAAATCTCGCCGACGACGTTTACGACGGCGTGTTCAAAAAGGTGCGCGTCTTGACGGAGACGGGAAAGACAAGCGACGAGGAGCAGCTTCTCTATTCGAGCGAGTATACGGGTATGGAAAAGGTGCAGCACAGGGTCAAAGAAATTTGGGAAAGCGTCTTGCGCTGGTTCCTTGATTATGTATAATTAAGAAAAGAAGGGTGCGAGGTGCAGAAACCTTTGCGCCCTTCATGTATATGGGGGAAGAGGGAGGTTGTTTCATGCGATGGTTGATGTTGGGGCTTTTTCTTATCGCAGTCGTTTCGCTGGGGGGATGCGCGAAGGCAGAGCCGTTGAAGAGTGCGCCGCATACGCCCGTGGAGTTTGCTACTTGGCAGGTGTACTGGGATGTGAAGAGCGGTGAAGAGGACTACCGGGCGACGCGTGAGAAACTCGCGAAGGTTTCCATCTTTGCCGTGTGCTACGATGAGGACGATAATTTTCATATTCCGAAAGAGGTGCAGACGCTCGTAAATTCCTATCGCATACGAAAGGTGGAGCGCTATCTGACGTTCACGAACGACATCGTGGGAAAAAAGCGTGTGGAAAAGGACAAGGAAATCCTGAGCCGCATCTTGGCGACCGATGAGGGGATCGAAGATGAAGCGGATGCTATGGCGGATCTGGCGCAGGATTTTGGCATGGAGGGTATCGAGCTTGATTATGAGAACTTCCGCAAGGATGAGGCGCTTGTGACGCGCTATGTCGCCTTTACGAAGAAACTTGCCGAAGTCGCGAAAGAGCGCAACTTGAAACTGCGCATCGTGCTTGAACCGTCGATGGCTTACGATGTGGGACTGCCCGAGGGACCGGAGTATGTCGTGATGTTTTACAATCTCCACGGCAAACACAACGACCCGGGACCGAAGGCGGATCGCGAATTTATCCAAAAGACCCTGCAGAAGATGGAAGCTCTGCCGGGTAAGAAGTCCGTCGCTTTCGCAACGGGCGGCTGCCTGTGGCAGGATTACGCGCTCTTTGGCATGAAGGGCGGAGAGAAGAGATTCCTCAGTGAGAAGGAAGCGGCGGAGCTTGCGGAGCAGTACGAAAAGCAGCCCGAGCGCGATGCTGAGAGTGCGGCGCTCCACTTCAAGTTTTCGGCGGACGGGCATGACAATGAGGTTTGGTATGCCGATGCTGAGACGCTGAACGCATGGATCACACTGGCGGCGGAAAGCGGTGTCGAGTCCGTGGGTATATGGCGGCTCGGCGGCAACATCGATCTCGCCGATGTGAGCCGTGAGTAAGTTGGAAAGAGCAGAAAAAGAAGGGACACGTCATGCGCAACTGGAAAATGAGAAAAAGCAGAGGACCGCAACGCGCGCTTTGTGCACTGAGCTTCGCACTCGTCGCCGTCTGCGGCACTCCGGCAGCTGCTGCGCCTGCGGCGGATCGGGCGGCGATTGACGCCGCCTTCGAAGCATCGAGGCTGGCGGCGCTCGCCGGTACGGAAGGCTCGGAAGCGACGCCGGAATCTTTTGCTGCCGTCGAGGCGAGCGACGAGACGAAAGCGCCAGAAGCTCCGACGGAGAAGCAGACGCCTGCCGCATGGGGCGCTTACGATGCGCTGCGGCGGCAGAACCACGGGCGCATTGCTGAGAAGCAGCGCTTTATCTGCAGCACGAAGCCTGCCGTTATCTTCACTTTTGGCGGTTTGTCAAAGGAAGAGCCTTTGCTGGAAATCTTGGAAGAGATGAAAGCGCAGGACATGCGCGGTACATTTTTCGTCACGGAGCGTGAGCTGCAGCGAAACAAGAAGAATATCGAGCTTATCCGCGCCTATGGACAGGAATTGGGCATCGGGCTTCGTCCCGAAGCGGGTGCGGACTTCGACGACTATTGCGGGCAGATTGAGCGCATCCGCGAAGGGCTTGCCGCCTACGGTGCGGATACGAATGTCGTGCGCCAGATGTCGGGCGCGGAAGAAGCCGCAATCGGAGAAGCCGTGTCGGCGATGGGCTGCATCCTCGTGGGGCAGGGCTTCAATGCCGTGCAGTCGAAGCACAAGGACGCGCAGTCGCCGGAAGAGGTCATGCCCGATCTCTTCGGACGCTGGACGACGTCCTTTAATCGCGGCGAGATCATTTACATGCGTACCGACTACTACACGCGCTCCTCGCTTGCTGTCGAGCTTCTGCGCACCTTGAAAGAGAAGAAGGTTGACAATATCGCCTACACGACGCACTCTCTGCCCGCAGAACGTGCAAAGGAGCAGGCGGCGTCAGGCTATCGCGTCTGCTCCGTCCTCGACGTTCTGCGCGATACCGACGAGCTGTTCACCTACCCCGTCGATCTGGCGGCGCTGCCCGAAGAAGTCCGTCCATACTCCACGGAGAAAAAACTGGCGGGCGGCGAGCTGACGAAAGCATTTTACAAATACTACGTCGGCGCTCCCGAGGTCGGCGAGACCGACCGCATGTTTGGCTTCTCGCGCATCGAAATGCGCAAAGCCGATAAGACGGGCATCGTCAAGACCGCGGCAGATAAGACGGTGTTCTTCACCTTTGACGATTGGGGCAGCGACGATTCGATCAACCATTTGCTTGCCGTCTTGAAGAAGCACCATGTCGCAGGTACGTTCTTCGTCATCACGAAGAACATCCATAACAATCCGAGCCTTCTGCGCGCTATCGTGGAATCAGGCAACGAGATCGGCAGTCATACAGACACGCATACGCCGATGTGCGTGCCCGATAAAAATGGCAAAAACAAAGCCGTTATGGATGAGGAAACTTACGAAAACGACGTAAGATCATCCTATGAGAAACTTGCACTGACGATGGGCGACATGAAACTGCCGTCGGGCAGATACGCCTTGACGCGCATCCTGCGGCCGCCGACGCTTGCCGTGAGCCGCTCGGGCGTCGCGAGCATCTTGAAGAGCGGCTTTCACTACATCGTCAACGGCAGCGGCAGTACGGAAGACTACAACGCCGTATCCTTGGAATCGCTCGTCGGCATCCTGCACCGTCTGACGCACGAAGACGACGGCTCGGTCAAGCGCGGCGCGATCCTCGTCATGCACATGAGCGCGACCGCCATGCGCACTGCGCCGGCGCTCGATATGCTTCTGACCGCGAACGACCTCCTGCCCGACGGCCATCCGGGCAAATTCAAAGTCGGTCTTCTCGGTGACTACCTGACGGGGGATTATGAACAAACGATGAAACAAGTGCCGCCGCTTGAAGTGAAAAAGGTCAGTCCGTTTTGAGAAAATAGACAGGAAGAGCGCAGTCTTTTGTTGGCTGCGCTTTTTGTTTGTTTTTCCCTCGTGCCGCACACATTCGGGGAAATAGCTGAGCGCCCTTCGATTCCGCTTGCCTTTTCATGCGCTTTCAAGGTATACTGAAAATGCGATAATCGGTGTCATTTTGGATTGAGGTGAAGGCTATGATTTACACCGTGACATTTAATCCGTCTCTCGACTACATCCTGCGTCTTGACGATCTTACAAGAGGGGAGATCAATCGTGCGACGTATGAGAACATCCTGCCCGGCGGCAAGGGACTTAATGTGTCGATGGTCTTGAAGAATCTCGGACACGAGAGCCGCGCGCTGGGATTCGTGGCAGGATTCACGGGCGAAGCCGTCGAAAAGCAGTTCAAGAGCTTCGGCTGTGAGGCGGACTTCGTGCATCTTGACGAAGGGTTTTCGCGCATCAACGTGAAGATCAAGGCGAAGGAGGAAACGGAGATCAACGGGCAGGGACCTTTGATCGCGAAAGCGGCGCAGAACGCACTTTTTCAAAAGCTCGAAACGCTCAAGGACGGCGATACGCTCGTCCTTGCGGGCAGCATCCCGAACACGCTTCCCGATGACATCTATGAGCGCATCATGGAGCGGCTCGCGCACCGCGGCATCCGCATCGTCGTCGATGCGACGAAGGGGCTTCTCCGCAAGGTCTTGAAGTACGGCCCTTGGCTCATCAAGCCGAACAATCATGAGCTTGGCGAAATGTTTGATACGGAGCTAAAGACGGAGAAGGACATCCTCGCGCACGCGAAAAAACTGCAGGAGATGGGAGCGAAAAATGTCCTGATCTCGATGGCGGGCGACGGCGCGCTCTTCCTGACGGAGACGGGAGAATCCTTCCGAAGCCCTGCGCCTGAGGGTACGCTTGTCAACTCCGTCGGCGCGGGCGATTCGATGGTCGCGGGCTTCCTCGCCGGTTTTGCGGAGTCGGGCGGCTCGTGGGAGAGCGCTTTTTTTATGGGCGTTGCGACGGGTTCCGCTTCGGCGTTTTCTGAAAATCTCGCGACGCGTCCTGAAGTTGAGGCATTGTTGAAAACGATCGGCTGAATGTTGGCTGATAGAAAGGAACGGTCGATATGCGTATCACGGACTTATTGAAGAGCGAGAGCATTGCGCTCGGCGTACAGCCGAAAGATAAAAATGACGCCATCGCCATCTTGACGGGATTGATGGAAAAGGGCGGCAATCTCTCGGACAAGGCGCAGTACGAGAAAGACGTGCTGGCGCGGGAAGCGTCGGGCACGACGGGACTCGGCGACGGCATCGCGACGCCGCACGCGAAGAGCGCGGGCGTCAAGGCGCCGGGGCTTGCGGCGATGACGGTGCCGGAAGGCATGGATTTCGAGGCGATGGACGGCAACCCCTCGCGCCTCTTCTTCGAGATCGCCGCACCCGCGGCAGAAGCCGATGTGCATCTTGAAGTCCTGAGCAAGCTCGCGACGATGATCATGGATCCCGACTTCAAGGAAGCGCTGATTGCAGCGAAGTCGAAGGAAGAATTCCTCTCGCTCATCGACGCGAAGGAGGACGGCAAGTTCGAGGCGGCGAAAGAGCCTGCGCCCGCCGCTGCAGAGGAAGCCGCACCGCCGGCAAGCGCCGCACCGGCGGCAAGCGCGAAGAAGATCCTCGCCGTCACGGCTTGCCCGACAGGCATCGCGCACACCTTCATGGCGGCAGAGAGCTTGGAGCAGCACGCAAAGAAGCGCGGCATTTCCCTCAAGGTGGAGACGAATGGCTCGGGCGGCGCGAAGAACGTGCTGACAGCGCAGGAGATCGCTGAAGCCGCCTGCATCATCGTCGCGGCGGACAAAAACGTCGAGATGGCGCGTTTTGACGGCAAGCCTGTGATCCAGACGAAGGTTGCAAACGGTATCAACAAGGCGGACGCGCTCTTAGACGAAGCGCTTTCCGGCTCCGCGCCGATCTATCATCATGCGGGCGGCGCGGCGGCAGAAGAGAGCGCGGCGGACGATGAGAGCATCATGCGCCAGATCTATAAGCACTTGATGAATGGCGTATCGCACATGCTACCGTTCGTCATCGGCGGCGGCATCCTCATCGCTCTCGCGTTCCTCTTGGATACCTTCGATCCGGCGAATCCCGGCAACTTCGGCTCGAATCTTTGGTACGCCAAGACCTTCATGGACATCGGCGGCATTTCCTTCGGCTTTATGCTGCCCGTGCTCGCGGGCTTTATCGCCATGAGCATCGCGGACAGACCCGGGCTTGCCGTGGGATTCGTCGGCGGCGCTTTGGCGGCATCGAGCGGCGCTGGCTTCTTGGGGGCGCTCATCGCCGGCTTCGTCGCAGGCTACGTCGTCAATGCACTCAAGAAGGTCTTTGCCGATCTGCCGCACTCTTTGGAAGGCATCAAGCCCGTCCTGCTCTATCCGCTCCTTGGCGTCTTTCTCATCGGCGTCATCATGAACTTTGTAATCAACCCGCCCGTAGTGGACATCAACAACTGGATGATCGAGACCTTGAAAGGCATGGATACGTCAAGCCGCATCTTCGTCGGACTCCTCATGGGCGGCATGATGGCGGTCGACATGGGCGGTCCCGTGAACAAGGCGGCGTACGTCGTCGGCACAGGTATGCTCGTGTCGGGCGAGTACGGCATCATGGCGGCGGTCATGGCAGGCGGCATGGTGCCGCCGATCGCCATCGCACTTGCAACGACATTCTTCAAGAGCCGCTTCACGGAGCAGCAGAGGAAGTCGGGCGTTGTCAACTACATCATGGGGCTTTCGTTCATCACGGAGGGCGCGATTCCGTTTGCGGCAGCCGATCCCCTGCGCGTGATTCCGTCGTGCGTCATCGGCTCGGCGACGGCGGGCGGACTGTCGATGTTCTTCGACTGCACGCTTCGCGCACCGCATGGCGGCATCTTCGTCGTGCCGACGATCGGCAATCCGCTGCTCTATCTCGTGGCGATCTTCGCCGGCGCCGTCCTCAGTGCGCTTTGCCTCGGCATCGTCAAGAAGAAGGTGGCGTAAATGAAAATGAAGACGCTGATGAAAAAAAGCGGTGCGCTCTTTTTGACGCTCGCCCTCCTTTGCCTTGCATCTGTCGCTTCGGCATCGAGTGAAAAGATCACGAAGGACGGCTATTTCAAGGGCATACGTCTGGCGGGCAAGGTGCGCGTTGTGGAACATTTCCCCGACATCAAGGTTCAAGTGAAACAATCGTTTCCCGACCTCAAGGTTAAGACGGTCGAGTCGTTTCCCCATGATGTGGGTGAGTGGCAGTTCGTGGACTTCGGCGAAGATTTCAAGATCCAATTCGTCGATCACTTCCCCGATATCACGATCAAATTCGTCGATGCTTTTCCCGGCGTGACGCAGTAGGCGATGCAGCAAATCACTTTGAAGGGATTGTAAGGATATGCAGGAAACACCTGTGCGCCTGCCGCACGATCACGGACAGCAAGAGAACTTTCTGCCCAATATGCCGGATGCGGAAACACTCGTCACGGTATCGGCGGCGATGAAGCAGCTCGGTGACGCGACGCGGCTGCATATCTTCTGGTTTCTTTGTCACTATGAGGAATGCGTGATCAACATCGCCGCCTATATGCAGATGTCAAGTCCGGCGATCTCGCATCATCTGCGGCTTTTGAAAACGAGCGGACTAATCACCTCGCGCCGCGAAGGCAAGGAGATGTACTACCGCGCGGCTGCGACGCCGCTCGTCGAGGAGCTGCATCACACGATTGAAACAGTCGGGCGCATTTCGTGCCCGCGATAGAAAAGGAAAGATTTCTCCCCGCTTTGAACGCTTGGGGCGACTATATATTGGATATATGGATAAAGGCAGCATGGACCATCCATGCGGCATAAAGGAGGATTTTACATGCAGGAAACAAAGCGGTATCAGAATCTGATCCTTGGCTTTGGCAAGGCGGGCAAGACGTTGGCGGGCTTTTTGGCGAAGCGCGGCGAATCCGTCGCGCTTGTCGAACGGTCAAAGGAGCGTTATGGCGGTACCTGCATCAACGTCGCGTGCATCCCGTCGAAGTCGCTTGAGTACAGCGCTCGGCTTTCGGCGGCGGCAGGCGGTGATTTTGCAGCGCGGGCGGTGCGTTATCGGGCTGCGATCAGAGAAAAAAGGCGCTTGACGGCGATGCTTCGTCAGAAAAACTACGAAAAGGTCAAAGCGGCGGGTGTCGTCATACTCGACGGCGAGGCTTCTTTTGTTGATGCGCATACGGTGCGCATCGCTTCTGAATCGGGCGACAGCGCCGTGCAAGCGGATCGGATCTTCATCAATACGGGCGCATCTCCTTTTGTGCCGCCGATTCCGGGGGTTAAGGAAAGTGCGCATGTCTATACGAGCGAGACTATGATGGAGCTTGAGGAACTTCCGAAAAAGCTCGTCATCATTGGCGGCGGCTACATCGGTTTGGAGTTTGCGTCCTACTATACGAATTTCGGTTCTGCCGTCACAGTTGTGCAGGATACGGCGGATTTTATTCCGCGCGAAGATCTGGAGATCGCCGCCTGCGTGGAGCAGTCACTCAAAGAACGCGGCGTTGTCGTCGTGAAGAGTACGAAGGTGCGCGGCATCAAGGACGAGGCTGGCTGCGCCGCACTTACGCTGGAAACGCCCGAGGGCGAACGGCGTCTCACGGCAGACGCCGTTCTCATCGCAACGGGCAGACGTCCGGAGCTTTCCGCTTTGCAGCTGGAAAAGGCGGGTGTGAAACTGACAGAGCGCGGTGCGATCGCTGTCGACGAGAAGCTGCAAACGACAGCGGAGCATATCTGGGCAATGGGCGATGTCACAGGCGGCTTGCAGTTCACCTATATCTCGCTCGATGATTTCCGCATTGTCAAGGATACCTTGGTCGGTGCGGGAGAGCGCACGACACAGAATCGCGGCGCTGTTCCCTACACGGTATTCTTAGATCCGCCTCTTTCGCGCGTGGGGATGACAGAGGAAGAAGCGCGCGCGAAAGGCTTCGAGGTCGTCGTGCGAAAACTGGCGGTTGCCGCCGTCCCGAAAGCGCAGGTGCTTAAAAATCCTGTAGGACTCTTAAAGGCGATCATGGATGCAAAGACGGATAAAATTCTCGGTGTGCATCTCTTTTGCCCTGAGTCACAGGAAATGATCAATGTCGTCAAGATGGCGATGGATGCAGGAATTACGGCGAGTACTCTCGCGAACGCTGTCTATACACATCCGACGATGACAGAAGCCTTCAACGATCTCTTCGCTTGAAGGGGTTTGTCTGAACGAAAAGAGGGTAACAAAAAAGGCTGCATCCGCAGCCCTTTTTTTGTTGCCCTCTTTTCATTGCCTCAGCGCACGATGACGGAAACGCCGTCGGGGATGACGGTGACCTTTGCGTCCTTGCCTTTGATCTCGAAAGCGCGTTTCAGCGCCTCGTCGAAGGTCAGCGCGTGCTCCATGTGCATGTCGCGGATCATTTGGGCATCGCAGAGGTCGGTGACCATGATGACCGTGAAGCGGTCGAGGATGCGCGCGAGGATCTGCATCTCCCACTGGTCGGGCAGCGTATCTTCCTGCGGCGTCGCTTCGATTTGGTCGAGCAGTTCGCGCGGCGTCTTTGCAGCCTTCAGGGTCTTGTAGAAGGATTCGCCGCCGTGCCCGTCGTTACAGGCTGCGACCATGATGATGACGCCGCCCTCGTTGCAGTTCGCCTCGGCTGCCGTCATGCCCTTGACCGCCTGATAGATGTTCTGATCGAGCGGATAGCCGCCGTTCGTCGATACGACGATGTCGGACGGGTTGCGCTTGATTTCGGCGAGCGTGCGCACATAGTCGCAGCCCGTGACGTGCGCTTCTTGGCTGTCGCCGGCAAAGGCGGCGATGACTTCCTTCTCCGCATTGATGACGACGTTCAGGATGAAGGCGAGCTTCGCTTCCTTCGCCGCGTGGAGCATGTCGCGGTGGATGGGGTTGCCGTCGAGGATGCCCGTGCGAGCCTTGTCGCTCTTGATGAACTTGCTGCAGTGATTCGCCATGACCGTCTTGGCGGATGCGATGCCCGGCAGGATCGCCTTGCGGCCGCCCGAAAAGCCCGCGAAGAAGTGCGACTCGATGAAGCCTTCGGCGATGAGAAGATCGGTGTCAATCGCCGTGCGGTTGATGAGCAGTTTGCCGCCCGACGGCAAAAGACCGAGATCTGCCATCGCCGCGTCGTCCTGTGAATCGTGGATGACGATCTTCTCGTTTTTGACGATGTCCTCGCCGAAGCGGTCGACGAGCTCTTCGTGCGTCGTCGCGCGATGGAAGCCCGTCGCGATGAGGATTGTGATGTCAATCGCGGGGTTTGCCTCACGGATGCGGCGCAGGAGGATCGGCATCGTCACGCGGCTCGGCACGGGGCGCGTGTGATCGCTCGTGATGATGACCATGCGCTTCTTGCCGCGGACGAGTTCTTCGAGCTTCGGACTGCCGATCGCGTTGTCAAGTGCACGTTCGACGATTTCCGCTTGTGTGCCTTGCTGTTCTTTGCCTTCGGGGTGGGATTCGAGTACGCCAAGGAAATTCTCGTCAGGGACATGAATTTCCATTTTTCCTTTGCTGTAAGGAATTTTCAACTGCATTATTCCACGCTCCTTTTTTGTTATGATTCTCTGGCGAGTATTATTATAACATAGGGCGAATCGTTTGGGCAATGAAAGGATTTGCACTTATGGGAAAATTCCATTATAATAAGAAAAAACAAGACGCAGGACTATGCGCGGCCGCATCACATGACGGCTGCAGGGCAACGACGGAGGTTTTCAAAGCGATGGCAGAACGGTTTTACAACTTGACGGTGGCGGGCATTCGGCGAGAACTGCCGATTTTGAATGTGACGGACACGTTGGCGATTGCGGGCTTCATCATGCTCGGCGACGTTGAGCTGACTGCCGCTTGCGCACAGGCGCTTGCTGAAAAGATGCCGAAAGAAACGGAAGTCATTTTGACGGCGGAGACAAAAGGCATCCCCCTCGCAGCGGAACTGGCGCGCTGTCTCGGCATGAAGCGTTACGTCGTCGCAAGGAAGTCCGTCAAGGCGTACATGGATGACGCTGTCTGGGTCGAAGATCGCTCGATCACAACGAAGGGCGTGCAGAAGCTCTGCCTCGACGGCGTGGACAAGGCGCGCATCGCAGGGAAGAATGTGCTGCTTCTCGACGACGTCGTGTCGACGGGCGGCTCGATGAAGGCGTTGATGGAGCTTGCAGACAAGGCGGGCGGCAAGATCGTCGGCGAAGCGTGCGTGCTGGCGGAAGGGGCGGCGGCAGAGAGGAAGGATCTGATCTTCTTAGAAGCGCTGCCGCTTTTTGATGCGCAGTGAATGGGAGAGTTGCGAGGAGGTGCGGCCATGTTGTCGATTCCGATTATACGAGAACGCATTACCCCCGTGTGCCAAAGATACCCCATACGGAAAGCATATCTCTTTGGCTCGTATGCCAGAGGGAATGCGACCGAAAAGAGTGATATCGACCTGCGCATCGAAGGTGATATAGAGAGCTTTTTCATGTTGGGCGGCATCTATTCGGAACTTGAAGATGCATTGGGAACGAAGCTCGATCTTTTAAGCAAGATTCCTGATTCTGAGGCATTTAGAGCGAATCTCCAGAAGGATGAAGTGTTGCTTTATGAACGATAGAGACAGGCAGATCGCAAAGCATATCCTGCGGCATTGTGAGGAGATTTTTGAGACTGTAGAGCGATTTGAGACTTCTCAAGAAAGGTTTAAGCGTGACCATGTGTTCTGCAATGCGTGCTCTATGGCACTTTTTCAAATAGGAGAGCTTTCCAAACGAATGTCAGAAGAGTTCAGGACGAGATATGCAAATATGCCTTGGGCTGAAATGCGGGGGATGAGAAATCTTTTTGCGCATGAGTACGAGTCACTGGATAAAGACTTGCTGTGGGAGACCGTGACGAAAGACATTCCTGCACTGTATGAGCGGCTGCAAGAGATTTATCGTGGTGAATCGCCGTCGGATTGGTATGCTTGATTGCGAAAAACATCAGAAAAGGTGTTGACAAACGAGGTGAGAACCGCTAGAATATACTCTGTCAGTCAGCGCGTGTGTGCGGCGGGCGAATCAAGCGGAAGTAGCTCAGTGGTAGAGCACCACCTTGCCAAGGTGGGGGTCGCGAGTTCGAGCCTCGTTTTCCGCTCCATTTGCTTCTATATCTCGCAACGCTTTTGCAGGTTGCGAGAATTTCTTTCTCCAAATTGAGGAGTGGCTTCTTCGGGCCTATAGCTCAGTTGGTTAGAGCAGCCGGCTCATAACCGGCCGGTCCCAGGTTCGAGTCCTGGTGGGCCCACCATACTTCATGCAGGGAAAATGACATGTCCTGGTAGCTCAGTTGGATCAGAGTATTTGACTACGAATCAAAGGGTCGGGGGTTCGAGTCCCTCCCAGGACACCATTCTCAGCCCAAAGATTTTTAAAAAGAAAATCAAAAAGGGTATTGACAAGCAGAGTGGAATCCTATATCATTGTAAAAGTCGCTGTAAGGCGGTACGCAAGGGATCGGATTGAGTGCAAACGTTTTCGGTGAATAAGATCGTTCTGGCGAACGGGCAGCGAAAAAAGCGCTTGACAAGAAAAGCCCTATGCGATACAATGACAAAGCCGATTTGTAAGAGCGGCGGACAGCCGAAAGAATTCGGCGGTGTTCCTTGAAAACTAAACAATGCAGAAATGAATC
>NZ_DBHIUY010000011.1:0-95867 GCF_057272215.1 Selenomonas sp. | reverse complement strand
ATCTGACGATGACGGCGACGAATAAGCTGACGACGGCAGACGAACTTTCGGCAGGGCAGAATATGACGCTGACGGGCGGCGATGTCACGACGCAGAAGAAGGTCAAGGCTGAAAAAGATCTGACGATGACGGCGACGAATAAGCTGACGACGGCAGACGAACTTTCGGCAGGGCAGAATATGACGCTGACGGGCGGCGATGTCACGACGCAGAAGAAGGCTGCGGCTGGAAGCAATCTGACGATGACGGCGCAGAATAAGCTGACGACGGCAGACGAACTTTCGGCAGGGCAGAATATGACGCTGACGGGCGGCGACGTCACGACGCAGAAGAAGGCTGCGGCTGGAAGCAATCTGACGATGACGGCGCAGAATAAGCTGACGACGGCAGATGAACTCTCGGCAGGGCAGAATATGACGCTGACGGGCGGCGATGTCACGACGCAGAAGAAGGTCACGGCTGGAAATAATTTGACGCTGACGGCAGCAAACAATCTGACGGCGAAGGAAACGCTGAAAGCGGGCGGTTGGCTCAGAGCTTTGCAGACCGGCGGCAGCGGCAACATAACGCTGCGTGACATCAAAGCGGGCAGTTTCCAAGCCTTGCATAGAGGCAAGGGAGATATTCGAGCGGATAACGTGTACGCGCAGCACTACGGGTTTGTGCATCATGCCGGCGTTGGCGACATTCATCTGGATACGATGCAGGTGGGAAATACCGCCCGCGTTCGTCATACAGGCTGGGGAGATATCTTTACCCGTCAGTTGACCGCCGGACAAGCAGCACATTTCCTGAATCGTCATGGCGGCATGGAACTTGGGGTTATAGACGGCGGTCGTCGGCTGACGATCTTGGATCTCTCAAGGCAGGCGAAGGTACGTGCAAACGTACTTAGAGCCAGCGAGCTGATCACCATCTTCTCACTGCATCAGGAAATCGACCATTTTGAGGCTCCGACGATCCTCGACCTTCTGCTCGCAGGAGATCAGACGCGGCGAGCTGTTGGCTGGCTGGGAGCCGCTGAAGTTGGCAGCTTGTTTGAAACGTATTGGCGTCGCTATGATTCTCCGGATGCAGGGTCGTTCATTGATCTGCGTCCGTGGGAGCTAACATTTGCGGAGATTATTCAGGCAAAAGGAGCGGGGAAAAAGGCGGTCGCTATAGACGAAGACGCGTGATTGTTAAAATGGCGGAGCTGTCGCACATGAATCTTGTGCGACAGCTCTTCGATTTATCAGCGCTTCCTATCATGGATTTTTTTCTGTGAATCTTGAATGTCTTGAATAAATGTTTGTATTCTTTGGTACTTTTTGCTACAATATGTTGTAAAGACTGTAAATTGGCAGGTGCGCTCATTTTCTGCATCTGTGCGTCTTGTTGCAAAGAATTGTAAAGGAGTATGGTCATGGCTAAAATAACGATGGAGGATCTGAGAAAAAGATTGCAGGAACGCCAGCATAAGATGACGCCGCAGCGTCAGATCGTTCTGCAGGTTTTCATGGATCGTCCCGGCCAGCATATCAGTGCGGAGGATGTGCATGGAATCCTGCGCGCTAATCATTCGGAGATTGGCTTGGCGACCGTGTATCGCAGTTTGGAACTTCTCGTTGAGCTGGGGCTTCTCCAGAAGATGGAGTTCGGAGACGGCTGCAGCCGCTACGAGATTTCCGACTTGAATCCCGGTGAGCATCAGCATCATCACTTGATTTGCCTGAAGTGCGGCAAGGTCACGGAATTTTCTGAGGATCTGTTGGAAAATCTTGAAGAAAAGGTCGCCGCCCAATGTGATTTTGAGATCGAAGATCACCAAGTCAAGATGTTCGGCTATTGCAAGGAGTGCCGCAAGCATTGATCGTTCGACGTTTCTTGCTCGACCGCAGGGAAGAGGTTATCGTAAAACTCGTACGCGAACTCTTGGAGCTTTTCAAGATCCGGGTGTTGGAAAATGAGGAAGGAACAGGCGGTGAGCGAGCGGATTTCGCCGTGCTTTCCGTGCGGCATGAGATCGTCATGGAGCCTGTACCGACGGTTCATACGGAGCTTTTTGCTGAGGAGGAGACGGGGGAGGAGCGGCGCTTTTCGTTAAGCGGCGTCGCAAGGCAGGACGAGAAGGCGATGGCGGCAGTCCATCGTCTCGTCAAGCTCAACCTCTACCGTCTTTTTCGCGTCCATTTTGCGATGCCTGCGGCAGCATGGGGAATCCTGCATGGCGTTCGTCCGACGAAGATCGTACATCGCTTCATTGAAGCGGGGTTTACGCAAGAGGAGATAGTCGCGCGGCTCTTAGAGGACTACGAAGTTTCGTTGGAAAAGGCTTCGTACATGACGGCGATGGCGTTTCGTCAGCGTCCGTTTCTCAAGACGTCGGACGAGCGGACGATCAGCGTTTACATCGGCATACCTTTCTGTCGTTCACGTTGTCTTTACTGCTCATTTCCTGCCTATATTCTGCCGAATGACGAGCAGCTTGCCGCATTTTTTGCCGCTTGGGATAAGGATCTTGCGGCAGCGAAGCGGGAAATCGAGCGCCATCGACTGAAGGTGCAGAGCATCTATATCGGCGGCGGCACGCCTACGAGTCTCAGCAACGCCGATTTTGCGCGTATGCTTTCGCTCGTGGAGGATGCGTTTTATGGCGAGCATACGGGCGAATTTACCGTGGAGGCGGGACGCCCCGATACGATGACGCCGGATAAGGCGCTCGCAATGAAGAGGCACCGTGTGAGCCGCGTCAGCGTGAACCCGCAGACGATGCAGCAGCGTACGCTTCGGCGCATCGGCAGGGCGCATACGCCCGAAGACATCGTCCGGATGTTTTGCCTGCTGCGCGAAACGGGGGAGTTCTCCATCAATATGGATGTCATCTTGGGCTTGCCGGGGGAAACGCGAGCCGATGTCGCCGATACGATGACGAAGGTTCTCGCACTCCGTCCCGACGATGTGACGCTTCATTCACTCGCTTTAAAACGTGGTTCAAAGCTCAAGATGCACTTGGAGGAATATGAGCTTCCCGACGATGCCGAAGTGCAGGCGATGTTTCAAACGGCGATGGAGCGCGTAGCGGGTGCAGGATTTTTGCCGTATTATCTCTATCGGCAGGGCTATATGAGCGGGCAGCTTGAAAACGTCGGCTGTGCACGTCCGGGTGCTGAGAGCATGTATAATATCCAGATCATGGACGAGAATCAGACGATCTTGGGCATCGGCTGCGCCGCGACGAGCAAGATCATGAATTTCCGCACGAAGAGGCTCAAGGCGTCGTTCAACGCCAAGGATTTTCATACTTATGTACGCGATATAGACGCCTACATAGCGAAGCGGGCGGCTCTTTTACAAGAGGCGTATGGAGATGGGGAGGATGAAGCAACGTGTTGATCAACGGACCGCGCGGCACGAAGGATATTTTGCCCGATACGGTCGCACAATGGACGCATGTGGAGCAGGTGATTCGCGAATTATGCGCACGCTACGGCTATCGCGAGATCAGAACGCCGATCTTCGAGCATACGGAGCTTTTCCTGCGCGGCATCGGAGAAACGACCGATGTCGTGGAAAAGGAGATGTATACGTTCACCGATCGCGGCGACCGAAGTCTTACGCTGCGACCGGAGAATACGGCATCGGTCGTGCGATCCTATCTGCAAAACAAACTCTATGTTGGCGATGCGCTCGCGAAGCTCTTCTACATCGGTTCGATGTTTCGCTATGATCGGCCGCAGGCGGGGCGTTACCGTGAGTTTCATCAATTCGGCGTCGAGGCTTTGGGCGAAGAGAATCCCGCTGTCGATGCTGAGATCGTACTGCTCGCCGTCGAATTTCTGCGTGCGCTCGGCTTGCAGGAACTCAAGCTGCATCTCAACTCCGTGGGCTGCCCAAAGTGCCGCCCCGTCTATCGCGAGAAGCTGCAGGAGTTCTTCCGTCCGCATCTCGGCGAGCTTTGCGGGGATTGTCAGTCGCGCTTCGAGCGCAATCCGCTGCGCCTTTTGGATTGCAAGCATGAGCATTGTCATGCGCTCTCTGAAGGTGCGCCGCGTATCACGGACTGCCTTTGCGACGAGTGCCGCACGCATTTCGCTGAGGTGCAGTCGTATCTTGCGGCGGCGGGCGTTTCCTTCGAGCTGGACGCGAATCTTGTGCGCGGCTTGGACTACTACACCAAGACGGCGTTCGAGGTCAAGTACACGCCGCTCGGAGCGCAGAGCGCCGTTGCGGGCGGCGGGCGCTACGACGGGCTGGTTGAGGAAGTCGGCGGACCGCCGACGCCGGGCATCGGCTTCGCTGTGGGACTTGAGCGCGTATTGCTTGCGCTTGAGAAGCAGGGGCTTTTGCACGAAGCGCCGGAAAGCGTGGATGTATTCGTCGTCGCCTTGGGCGAGGCTGCGAAATTGCCTGCGTTTAAGATCCTGCAGGATCTTCGTGCGGCAAAGCTCACCGCCGGCATGGATTTCGCGGGGCGCAGTATGAAGGCGCAGATGAAGCAGGCGAACAAGAAAAATGCCCGCTTCGTGGCGATCTTGGGTGAAGACGAGGTCAAAGAGGCGTCTGCCCTCTTGAAGGATATGAATACGAGCGAGCAGAAAAAAGTCGCTTTGTGCGATCTGGTTTCTGCAATATGTGTTGAGGTGAAGAATTGATGGAAACATTGGCAGGTATGAAGAGGACGCGCCACTGTGGTGAATTGCGCGAGGGCGACGTCGGTGCGGAGATTGTACTCTCGGGCTGGGTGTCGCGGAGAAGAGATCACGGCGGGCTGATTTTCGTCGATATGCGGGATCGCTCCGGCTTCGTGCAGGTCGTCTATGATGAGGCGGCGATGGGAAAAGATGCGTTCCACAAGGCGGAGACTTTGCGCAGCGAGTTTGTCATCGGTGTGCGCGGCAAGGTGCGTGCGCGCTCTGCGGATACGGTCAATCCGAATATTGAGACGGGTAAGATCGAAGTCGTCTGCGAGGAACTGCGCATTTTGAACACGGCAAAGACGCCGCCTTTCTATATTCAAGACGATATTGACGTCGATGAGATGCTGCGCCTCAAGTATCGCTATCTTGACCTGCGCCGCCCCGAGATGCAGGCGAATCTCATGCTGCGCCATCGCGTGACGAAGATCATGCGCGACTTCCTTGACCGTCACGAATTCATTGAAATCGAAACGCCTATGCTCTGCAAGAGCACGCCCGAGGGCGCACGCGACTTCCTCGTACCAAGCCGCTTGAATCCCGGCAAGTTCTATGCGCTGCCGCAGTCGCCGCAGATCTTCAAGCAGATCCTCATGGTTGCAGGCTTCGAGAAGTATTTCCAGATCGTGCGCTGCTTCCGCGACGAAGATCTGCGTGCGGATCGTCAGCCGGAGTTCACGCAGCTGGATATCGAAACATCCTTCCTCGATGAGGACGATATTTTGGAGTTGATGGAAGGTCTCGTCGCAGAGCTTTTCGATAAGACTTTGGGCGTCAAGCTCAAAACGCCGTTCCTGCGGATGAAGTGGGACGAGGCGATGGAGCGTTTCGGCTCGGATAAGCCTGATCTTCGCTTCGGCATGGAGCTAATGGACATCTCGGAGTACGTCAAGGGTTCGGACTTCAAGGTATTCGCATCCGTTCTTGAAAACGGCGGACAGGTCAAGGTCATCAACGTCGAGGACTATGCGAACATCCCGCGCCGCGAGCTGGACGGTCTCGTGCAGTATGTGCAGGGCTACGGCGCGAAGGGTCTCGCATGGATTCAGTACACGGACGAGGGCGTGAAGTCGCCGTTCAAGAAGTTCTATGCCGACGAGGTTTTCGAGAAGATCAAGGCAGCCTGCCATGCCAAGACGGGTGATCTCCTGCTCGTCATCGCGGACAAGCCGCTCGTCGTCGCGCAGGCGCTCGGCGAACTGCGTCTTGAGATGGCGCGCCGCAGAAATCTCATTGACGCCGATGCGCTGAATTTCCTCTGGGTCACGGACTTCCCGATGTTCGAATACAACGAGGAAGAAAAGCGCTGGAAAGCGATGCACCATCCGTTCACCGCGCCGCGCCGCGAGGATGTTGAATACTTGACATCCGATCCCGGCAGGGTCAAGGCGAATGCCTACGACATGGTTCTGAACGGCGTCGAAATCGGCGGCGGCAGCCTGCGCATCTATCAGGGAGATTTGCAGGAAAAGGTCTTTGAAGCCATCGGCTTGACAGAAGAAGAGGCGCGTCAGAAGTTCGGCTTCATGATGGACGCTTTTGCATACGGCACGCCGCCGCACGGCGGCATCGCCTTCGGTCTTGATCGCCTCGTCATGCTTATGGCAAAGCGCCGCTCGATCCGCGACGTCATCGCGTTCCCCAAGACGCAGAGCGCCTCGGATGTGATGTCGCAGGCGCCGTCCGAAGTCGATGCCAAGCAGCTCCGAGAGCTTTCCGTGCGCTCGACGGCAGTCAAGAAGGAAGAGAAGAAGTAAGCGGTCGATGCGCCGCCGAACATAAAAAATCCCCATGCTTCTGCATGGGGATTTTTTATGTTCGGCTTATTTCTTGAGCGCTTCCTTCAAGATCGCCGTGCAAGCCTGCTGCGCAACGCGCAGAACATCGGTGTAGACCTTGTTGTAGAGCTCGCCGCCATCGACGACGCCGCGGCCGTTCTGCGTGATGAAGAACTTCTTCGGACGATCCTCGAAAGCCTTGTCCGCTTCAGCAAATTTCGCCTCGACCAGCTTCTCCAATTCTTGCTCTGTCAAAATAAGTCACCTCTTTCTAAAGGAAGCGCGGATAAAACGAAGTCGCTCAGCTTGTGTAGATGAGGGGTTGAATTTATCAGCGATTCCATAATTATACCTTATATTATACATCATTTTGATTGATTGTAAAGGAAGCGCGGATAAAATGAAGTCTTTCAAATCGGCGTGGATTTTTCGTCCCGTCAAGGAAAAGAAAAGTCGGATGCGGCTAGGGCGGAAAAGATGCGCCAAGATGGCAGGGCTGAATTTATCAGCGATTCTTAAGGCAGACTATTTCGCGGCAAAATGATAGGTGCGACCGTCCTCCGTCACGATGCGCTGATTCGATTTGGAAAGGAAGCCTGCGAATAATTCATTGCGCAGCGTGTAATAATGCGCAGGATCGCCGCCGACTTCCTTCCAGAAAGCGCGGTGTACGTCAAGGCGCAGCTCCCATGTGAAATGTTCGTCGGAAGAATCCGTCACGACACAGGCGCCGTCGCAGGGCATACCGTCAAGTCGGATTTGATCCATAGCGCTGAATAAGGCGCTGGGGCGCGATTCTGCCACGGCGTTTTCGCTGCCAAAGGCGAACGCAGCCTTCTTCACGTCGTCCATGCGTGCCGCATCCGCCGCCAAGATCTTGGTCACGAGATCGGCGTAGCGGGATTCTGCATCTTCGATTTGTCCGAGAAGCCAAGCGTGGATGTTCGACAAATCAATGATTTCTTCGAGCGGACGGGATTCTTCCTTGACGTGGGCGGCTGCTTCGTCTTTACTCAGCCAGCCTTTTTCAGCGGCGAGTTCGGCAATCGCTTTCGTCAGAGCTTCCTGTGATTGGATCTTCTGATACATGCGGAAATGAATCGGCCCTAAAAATGCGCTCATATCTCATACCTCCGTAAAAAAAGTGAACAGTACCATTATACTACATTCTTCGCAGAAAAAATGTCGTACCATTTCTTACAAAAGGGAAAAATTCTGCACTTGGTTTCTGTAAAGGATTTGCTGTGCGGCAGTGAAAAAGGAGAGCGGTTGTGCTATAATGAAAACATCTTTGTAAAAGAGATTTTGGAGAAAAGGACGATGTAATGATGTTCAAGCAAGTTACAGCTTTTTTTGTCTGTCTTTCGTTGTTTGGCGGGCTGTCCGGCTGGGGGCAGGCGGCAGAGAAGGAACAGGGCTCGCCTTACGGTGCGTGGATCAAGGATGTGTCCGAGAAGAACGCGGCGCAGGCGGAAGGACAGCCGCAGAGTGTTCAGGCAAAGTCCTCTGCGGACGCCGCTTCTAATGCAGCGTCGGTCAAAGCCGAAGATCCGTATAAGATCGTCATCAATATAGCTGCACGCTCCTTGAGTCTTTATAAAAATAACGAAAAGATTCGCCTGTATCCCGTAGCCTTGGGGAAACTTTCCACGCCGACGCCCGTCGGTTATTTTTCCGTTTTAACGAAGGAAGAAAATCCTACATGGGTCGATCCGGGAGATTCTAAAAACACGATCCCTTCAGGAGAATACAATCCTCTGGGGTATCGCTGGATGCAGGTCTGGGGCAATTACGGCATCCACGGGACGAATCATCCTGAATCGATCGGCAGCTTTGTTTCGAACGGCTGCATACGCATGAGAGAAGCTGATGTCGAGGAAGTTTATGACTATGTGAATGTCGGTACGCCGGTGGAGATTATGTATCAGCGCATCGTGATTGACAAGATCAAGGATAATATGATCGTGTACTACATCTATCCGGATGGCTACGGTTATCAGCCGCTTGATGTAGAAACGGTGACGAGGTGGCTTGCCGGCTACGGCGTGGAGAGTTTTGAATCGGACGAGGATATAGAGAAAAAAATTCAGTTGTCCGACGGACAGCCTACGTATGTCGCGAGAGCATATAACTTATCTGTCAACGGGAAATTCATGAAGGATAAGGCTCTCATCAAAGATGATATCGTGTATCTTCCGGCGGGAAAGATTGCAGAGCAGATGAAGGTGCTCGTGACGTGGGATTCTAAATCAGCTACGTTGGGAACGAAGTACGGCAAGGCGATCGGCTATGAAAAGAAAGGGACAATCTTCTTCAATGCGGAGGATGTCGGTGTGCTCTTCCGGCTGCAGGGCGGATTGAGCAGACGCGGCGTCTACGAGTTGACATCGTTGGAAGAAGCGACTGCCGAGCCGCCGAAAGCAGCAGAGACTTCTGCGACAAATCCTGTCGATGCGGATGGCGTGAAATCCGGCAAAGAGGCGGGCGTGAACGACAAGGTGCAGGAGCGGCGTCCCGTCGCAGCAGCCACGACGCGCATCTATCGCGAAGGACAGACGACAGCCTCAAATCCGACGACAAGCGGAAGCGCGGGGGTGAATCCGTAATTTTTGAGGAAACTGCACGCACAGAAGCCCAGCCAATCGGTCTGCGCCCTTCGGGCTTGACGCATGGATGGTCAAAGTAAATTCATATCGCTGGATGATGAGGTGAATCTGGTTGAGCAAACGATTGATTCTTGTTGATGGCAGCAGCCTTTTATACCGTGCGTTTTACGCGCTGCCGCTGCTGCAGGCGGCGGACGGGTCGTATACGAATGCCGTCTACGGTTTTGCGACCATGCTGCAGAAATTGCTGCAGGAGTATGCGCCGGACTATCTTGTCGTGGCGTTTGATAAAGGGAAAAAGACCTTTCGCAACGAAATGTTCGCGGAATACAAAGGCACGCGCAAGCCTACGCCGCCTGAGCTTTCGAGCCAAATTCCCCTGCTGCATGAGTTTCTTGCCGCTTTGGGCGTGCCTTTGATTGAGCAGCAGGGATATGAGGCGGACGATATATTGGGGACGCTTTCGGTAAGGGCGGCTGAGGAAGGCATGGACATCTTCGTTGTGACGGGCGACCGCGACGCTCTGCAGCTCGTGCAGCAGAACGTGCGCGTGCTCTTCACGCGCAAGGGCATGACGGATCTTTTGGTTTACGATGAAAAGTTGTTCGCAGAAGAATACGGTTTTCCGCCGAAGCGGCTCATTGATATGAAGGGGTTGATGGGCGATGTTTCGGACAATATTCCGGGCGTGCCGGGCGTCGGTCCGAAAACGGCAAAGAAGCTCCTCATAGATTACGGTTCCTTAGAGGGCGTCTATGAGCATACAGCGGAGATTACGGGCAAGAAGCTCAGGGAAAACCTCTTGGCGAATCGGGAGAAAGCGTTCCTGTCCAAAACATTGGCGACGATTTGCTGCGATATGCCTTTGCCGTTCGAACCGCAGTCTTACGAGGTGCAGCCAAAGAGAGAGGCTTTGCAGGCATTTTTCCATAAATACAATATGAAGTCGCTGTCCGAGGCGTTTGCTTCCTTCGGTGCGGGGCATACGGCGGAGGCGTCGGCGGCGAAGGATATTGCTCTGCACACGATGGACGATGAAGCGGCGAAGGAGACGTTCATCGAACAGGCGCAGGAGCAAGGCTTTTTTTCTGTTTCTGCCTGTTTTGCGGGAAAGGCGCCGGACATGAAAGCGGCGCATTTCGTTTTGTGCGCCGGCGGGATCACATTGCTTGCAGAGGCGCAGGATCTCTCGGCTTTTTCAGCGCTTTTTAAGAATGAGAAGATCCGAAAGGTCGTTCATGAATCTAAGCCGTTTCTTCATTGCGGCATGAATTTCGGCGCTGCCTGCTTCGATGCGTCGCTTGCATCGTATCTTTTGATGCCCGCCGCTGCATCATACGATATGACGAGTCTTGTCGGCACATATCTTTCCGCTGCCAATGCTTCCGATGCGCAGCGAGAAGGAGCGGAGGGCGCGGCATGGCGCAGTGTGTTTTTGGAAAAGCTCTATCCTGTGTTGAAAAAGCGGTTGGAAGAATATGCGCTTGCCGCTCTCTATGAAACGATGGAACTGCCGCTCGTGGAAGTGCTTGCAGCGATGGAGCAGGCGGGCATCCATGTCAATCGCGCTTCTTTGCATGAAAAATCCGAGGAGATTGCGCAGCATCTTGCCGCTTTGACCGAGGAAATTTACGATTTGGCGAAGGGTGCGTTCAATATCAACTCGCCCAAACAGCTTTCATCTGTGCTTTTCGAACGGCTCTCCTTATCGCCGCCGCCGGGGACGAAAAAGACGAAGACGGGCTACTCCACGAACGCCGAAGTCCTTGAAGCCATGCGTTTTGACCATCCGATTCTTGAAAAGATTCTTTCGTACCGCTTTTGGATGAAGCTGCAGTCGACGTACCTGGAGAGTATGGAGGCGTTGATTTCTCCTAAGACGCAGCGCGTTCATACGAGGTTCAATCAGATGGTCACGGCGACGGGGCGCTTGAGCAGTTCGGAGCCGAACCTGCAAAACATCCCCGTGCGCACGGAAGAGGGACGGCAGATTCGGGCGCTTTTCGAACCGAGCGACGGCTACGACGCGCTGTTATCTGTCGATTATTCGCAGATTGAGCTGCGCATTTTGGCGCATTTGTCACAGGATAGGAATTTTCTTGAGGCATTTTTGCACGACCAGGATATTCATGCAAGGACAGCGTCGGAGGTATTCGGCGTACCGCTCGATGATGTTACGCCCGATCTGCGCCGCAAGGCAAAAGCGGTGAACTTCGGCATCGTCTACGGCATCAGCGACTATGGGCTTGCCAAGGATCTTCATATTTCGCGGCAGGAAGCCGCCGATTATATCACAAGCTATTTTGAAAAATGCAGCGGCGTGAAAAAATTTATTGATGAAACCGTGGAGAAAGCGCACCGCGACGGCTTCGTTACGACGATTTTCGGCAGGCGGCGCGATCTGCCTGCCATCAAAAGCAGCAATTACAACCAACGGACTTTGGCGGAGCGCATGGCGATGAATACGCCGATTCAAGGCTCTGCCGCCGACATCATCAAGCTCGCGATGATCAAGACGTATCACGCGCTCAAGGAGCAAGGGCTAAAGAGCCGCATCTTGCTGCAGGTGCACGATGAGCTGGTGCTGGAAATCATGAAGGACGAAGAGACGCAGGTCGCGGCGCTTGTGCGCGGCGCTATGGAAAACGTCGTGCAGTTATCGGTGCCGCTTCTCGTCGATGTTCATACGGGCAAGAATTGGGCGGCAGCCAAATAGGGGGATGAGAAGAATGCCGGAGCTTCCGGAAGTTGAAACCATACGGCGTTCTCTGGGAAAATATGCGGTGGGGCGAAAAATCGCAGATGTTGAGGTGCTTTTGCCGCGCACGATAAAGCATCTTCTTGTGCCGGAGTTTTGTTCCCGCGTGCGTGGGCAGGAGATTTTGCGCTTAGATCGGCGCGGCAAGTATCTGATGCTGCTCTTGGCGAGCGGCGATACGCTTTTGCTGCACCTTCGCATGACGGGACGCTTCTATTGGCGCAGGTTTCGCACGCCGTACGGCAAACATGTGCGAACCATCTTTCAACTCGACGATGGCGGCTGGCTCTTTTTTGAAGATGTGCGGACATTCGGGGAGATTCATCTGCTGAGTGCAAAGGAGCGGGAGCGTTTTCCAGCCCTTTTGCGCATGGGGCCGGAGCCTTTGACGGAAGGTTTTCGGACGCTCTATTTGCGCACAGCTTTGCAGAAATGCGGACAGCGCATCAAGGGCTTTCTGCTCGATCAGGAGAAAGTGGCGGGTCTTGGCAATATCTATGTCGATGAGGCATTGTTTTTTGCGGGGATCCATCCGCTGCGCGAAGCTCGCAGTTTGAACCGCGATGAGATATTCCGCCTGCATCGGGCGGTCAATCAAGTGATCGCCGAGGGCATTGCAGACGGCGGCACGACATTTCGCGACTATGTGAACGGCGAAGGCAGGGAAGGCTTCCATCAACAGAAGCTGCGCGTCTATCATCGCGAGGGGGAGCCGTGTCTCGTCTGCGGTACGGCGATTGAAAAAATCCGTGTCGTCGGGCGCGGCACGCGCTTTTGTCCGCATTGTCAACCGCTGCATGACGGCAAGGCGATGCTCGTCGGTCTGACCGGCGGCATCGCGAGCGGCAAGAGCACGGTCAGTCGCCGATTGCTCAAACTCGGCGCCAAGGTCATAGATACCGATAAGATCGCACATGCTTTGGCAAAGCCGCATCAGCCTCTTTGGAAAATTTATTTGGAGCATTTCGGCAAAACGATATTGGATGAGAACGGCTGCCTTTGCCGCGAGAAAATTGCAGCCTGCGTGTTTTCCGATCCGGAGGAAAGGCGTTGGATTGATGGTGCGGCGCACCCTCTGATCGCTGAAGCTGTGAAAAAGAAAATCGCCGCCTTTGAAAAAAAAGGAGAGCGCATCCTCTTTCTTGATGTGCCGCTGCTTTTTGAAGCGGAATGGAATCGCATGGTGGATAGGATCTGGCTCGTCTATGTATCCGAGGACGTTCAGATTGCCCGCTTGATGAAGCGCAACGGCTATACAAAAGAGGCGGCAAAGGCGAGGATACGTTCGCAGTTCCCGCTGCGTGAGAAGCGGCGACGCGCTGACTGCATCATTGAAAATGACGGGACGTTAAAAGAAATGGCGGCACAGGTGACGGAGGCTTGGGAAGAGCTGCAGTCGCTTTGACTTGTGCCGCAGAATGTGAGACGGGAGGTGCGATGTTGCACGAGCGGACGGGTGATGATTTTCACAGGCGCGTCAGGCAGAAGCGACAGGAAACGAATCGTCGCTTTGCTGCGTTTTTTCTTGGCGTTGTCATTTTGTGTATGGCATTTTCCTTTTTTTTCGCCATGCAGTTGGAGTCCATGCAGCGGCAGTATCTCTATCCTTATCCGTATCGGTCCGTCGTTGAGCATTACGCTGAGAAGTATCATGTGGACAGCGCTCTTATAGCAGGTATGATCCTTTCGGAAAGCAAGTTTCAGAATGAAGCGAAGTCGCATCGCGGGGCTGTCGGCTTGATGCAGCTGATGCCGGAAACGGCGATGTGGATTTCTGAGCAGATCAACGACAAGGAGTATAACTTAGGAGAGCTTCACGAGCCGCAGAAGAACATCGAGTACGGCACATGGTACATCGCATCGCTGGAAGAAGAGTTCGGCGGCAACGAGGTGCTGGCGTTGGCGGCGTACAACGCCGGACGCGGCAACGTGCACGAGTGGATGGATGAAAAGCATTGGGGCATGGATTTTCACGAGGTTTCTGCCATCCCATACGAAGAAACGCGCGTCTATGTATCGAGCGTTTTGAAGAACCGCCGAAAGTACTTGGAGCTTTACGGCGAGGGAGCAGAGTAAGCGAGGCGTATGATGCAGAAGAAGTTGTGTATTGTTCCGGAAAAACGAAATATCCTGCGCGAACTGACGCAAGGCATCGAGCTTACGCAAGCGGAGCAGAAAATATTTTTTGCCGCCGTCGTCAAGCATGTGGAAGTCTCTCTGGAAGGAAATTCTTGGGAGATCCTGCTCCAAACGCAGGAAGTTATACGAACGAGCCTTTTAGAGCGCGTGGGCGAATATATCAAGAAACAGGCGCATATTGAGCACCTTGTTTTTTATCAAGATATTTTGGATCTCGAAGCCTCGATTGAGCGCGCATGGAAGGAACTTTGCCTCGTTGCTGCGAACGGCAATCCTTCGGTGCTTCATCTGCTCAAAACGGCGAAGCGCATCTTCGATGGCGCCAATCTGCGCATCGAGGTCAAGGGCGAGCTTTCGGGCGAAATCCTGCGTGCGCACGATGTGCCGAATCTCTTGCAGAAAGCCATCGAGAAAATGCTGACGATTCGCTGCGCTGTTTCTTACAAAGCGGTCGATGAAGAGTACATCATCCCCGAAGAGGATCGAGAGCTTGCGCAGGATCGCGCCTATGAGGAAAATCTGCGGCAGAAGAAAGAAGCGCCCGCCGCTTCGCCTGCGGCGCAGCCGAAAAAAACGGCTGCCGCTTCTGCGCATCGCTTAGCGTCTGTGCCGCGGGCGATGGGACATGGCGCAGACTTGATCTTTGGCAAGAAGTTTACGGGAGAAGCGATTGCCATTGACGACACCGACGGTGAAATGAAGAGCGTCATCCTGACAGGTACGATCGGGCGCGTCAGCTCACGGGAGTTCAAGACGAACACGAAGCTCCTGCTCTTCGATCTGGCGGACGCGACGAATGGCATCAGCTGCAAAAAATTCTTCAAGGAGAAGGAGCAGGAAGCGTACGATAAGGCGCTGGCTTCCGTCAAAGAAGGAATGCTCGTGCGCGTCAAGGGCGCGATTCGCTTTGATACGTTCCAGAACGAGTTCATGCTCTTCGTCGATTCGATGCAGAAGGTGGAAAAGCCGAAGCGCGAGGATAAGGCGGAGGTCAAGCGCATCGAGCTTCATGCGCATACGCGCATGAGCAGCATGGATGCGGTCGTTTCGGCAGAAACTTTGATCAAGACGGCGGCATCGTGGGGCTGGCCTGCCATCGCCATCACCGATCATGGCGTCGTACAGGCGTTTCCTGATGCGGCGAAGACCGCCGCAAAGCTCGACATCAAGATCATCTATGGGATGGAAGGGTATCTCGTCCAAGAGGATTTTGAGCAGAAGCACGCGAACCATATTATTTTTCTCGCGAAGAATCTGAACGGCTTGCGCAATCTTTACCAAATGGTATCGCTTTCGCATTTGAAATACTTGCATCGGCAGCCGCGTCTTCCCAAGGAGATCGTCGAAGAATATCGTGAGGATGTCATCGTAGGTTCTGCCTGTGAAGCAGGCGAGCTGATCCGCGCCATCGTCGATCAAAAGCCGGAGGAAGAGCTTTTGGAGATAGCGCGTTTCTATGACTATCTGGAGATTCAGCCGATCGGCAACAATGAATTTCTCGTGTGCAGCGATAAGTTCCCGCATATCAAAGATGATGAGGACTTGCGCCGCATCAACATGAAGGTGGCGGATCTCGCCAAAAAGCTTGGAAAAATGCTCATCGCTACATGCGACGTCCATTTCCTCAATCCCGAGGACTCCATCTATCGCGCCATCTTGATGAAAGGCAAAGGCTTCGAGGATGCAGAGATGCAGCCGCCGCTTTTTTTGCGCACGACGGAGGAGATGCTTGCCGAGTTCGATTATCTGGGCGAAGAAGCGGCATACGAAGCGGTCGTGACAAATCCGCGTAAGATCAGCGATATGATTGAACGGTTCAAGCCGATTCCTGACGACCTCTATTCGCCGATGATCCCGGGCGCGGCGGAGGAAATCCGCGATATGTCGTACCGCAAGGCGCGCGCCCTCTACGGCGAAAATTTGCCTGAAGTCGTCGAGGCGCGCTTGAAGCAGGAGCTTACGCCGATCATCGGGCATGGTTTTTCCGTGCTTTATCTCATTGCGCAGCGCCTTGTCAAGAAGTCGAACGACGACGGCTATCTCGTCGGTTCGCGCGGCTCAGTCGGCTCTTCCTTCGTGGCGACGATGACAGACATCACGGAGGTCAACCCTCTGCCGCCGCACTGGCGCTGCCCGCACTGCAAGTACAGCAAGTTCGTCGAGGACGGCTCAGTCGGTTGCGGCTACGATCTGCCGAGCCGCAAATGCCCCGTCTGCGGCACCGAGCTTCTAAAAGACGGTCACGATATACCGTTTGCCGTCTTTCTCGGTTTCGACGGCGACAAGGTTCCCGATATTGATTTGAACTTTTCCGGTGAATATCAGCCCGTGGCGCATAAGTATACGGAAGAGCTTTTCGGCAAGGACAACGTCTACCGCGCGGGCACGATCGCCACGGTTGCGGACAAGACGGCGTTCGGCTATGTGAAGAAGTTCTTTGAAGAGAAGGGCGTCAAGAAGCACAATGCCTACATCGCGAGTCTCGCCGCCGGCTGCATGGGCGTAAAGCGCACGACAGGACAGCACCCGGCGGGCATCATGGTCGTGCCGCGCAACATGGACGTACATTTTTTCACACCGATCCAGCGTCCCGCCGACGATAAGAATACGACGACGATCACGACCCATTTCGACTATCACTCGATCAGCAGCCGCCTCGTCAAGCTCGACATTCTCGGGCACGACGATCCGACGGTCATCAAGATGCTCGAAGACCTTACGCACCGCGATCCCAAGACGATCCCGTTCGACGATCCGGCGACCTTGAGCATCTTTTCTTCGACGAAGGCTCTGGGGCTTGATCCCAAAGAGCTTGGGGCGAATTCCGGCACCTTCGGCATCCCTGAGTTTCGCACGGGCTTCACGCGCCAGATGATCGACGACACGCATCCGTCGTGCTTCAGCGACCTTGTGCGCATCTCGGGCTTTTCGCATGGTACGGACGTTTGGCTAGGCAACGCGCAGGATCTCATCCGCAGCGGTCAATGCACCCTGCGCGAGGCCATATCGGCGCGTGACGACATCATGATGTACTTGATCCACAGCGGCATCGACCCGCTTCTTTCCTTTCAGACGATGGAATCGGTCAGAAAGGGCAAGGGGATTAAGGAAGACGTCGTGAAAGTTCTGCGCGAGGGCGGCATTCCCGAGTGGTACATCGAAGCGTGTCAGAAGATCAAGTACATGTTCCCGCGCGCTCATGCGACCGCCTACGTCATGATGGCATGGCGCATCGCTTACTGCAAGGTGCATTATCCGCTCGCCTTTTATGCGGCGTATTTCTCGATTCGCGCGGCGGAATTTGATGCCGATGTCGTGGCGCGCGGCAAGGATTATGTGAAGAAGCAGCTCGACGCATTGGAAGCGAAGGAGGCGCCGGACATCAAGGAGAAGGCGACGATCATCGTTTTGCAGCTCGCTTGGGAGATGTACCTTAGAGGCTTCTTTATGGAGCGCGTCGATCTCTACGCTTCCGAAGCGGAGCGCTTCGTCCTGCATGAGAAGTCGCTTCTGCCGCCGCTCGCTTCCTTGAACGGCGTCGGCGCTTCCGCTGCGCGCAGCATCGTCGAGGCGCGAAAGGATGGGCTCTTCACTTCCATCGAGGACATCAAGAAGCGCACGGGCATATCAAAAACGTGCATTGAGATATTGCAGGCGCACGGCTGCCTTGCCGATATGGATGAGAGCGACCAGATGGAACTTTTCATGTAGTTGGGCGATTTCTCAACGTCTAATAATATGACATTTTGAGAAAAATACTATATAATGATACGCAAGTTTTGATGGATGTAAGGAGTACGGCGATTTTTCATGGAGAATGGTATTTTGCAGAAGAGGAAAGCGTTTATCGGCGTCTATGGCTGCCAGATGAATCTTTCCGATGCGGAACGTATGGAAGGGCAGCTTGGGACGCTCGGCTATGAGCGTACGGACGATATGACCGGAGCCGATCTCATCCTGCTGAATACCTGCTGCGTACGCGAGACGGCGGAAGATAAAGTCTATGGGAAGATCGGCGAGATCAAGCACATCAAGCGCAGGAATCCCGCGCTCATTTTTGGCGTCACAGGCTGTATGGCGCAGAAGGAAGGGGAAGCCTTGCTTCGCCGTGCGCCGCATATCGACTTCGTACTCGGCACAAACAAGGTGCATGAGCTGAAAGCGGTGGTTGAGGAACTTGCGTCGAAAAGACGCAGGCGCATTGTCGATGTATTTTTAGGCGATGCGCCTTTGCCGGAAGATGTACCGATTGAGCGCACCGGTCGTTTGTCGGCGTGGGTGCCGATCATGTACGGCTGCAATAATTTCTGTACCTACTGCATCGTACCGTATGTGCGCGGCCGCGAGCACAGCCGCTTGCCCGAAGACGTCGTGCGCGAGGTGGAAGAGGCAGCTGCGCAGGGGTTCAAAGAAATCACGCTCTTGGGGCAAAATGTCAACTCCTACGGCAAGGATCACAGGTGTGCGAGCTTCGCGGAGCTTCTGCGGATGGTCGATGAAGTGAAGGGCATTGAACGCGTGCGCTATATGACGTCGCATCCTAAGGATCTCAGCGATGATGTCATTGCCGCGGTCAAGAACGGCAGGCATATCTGTCCCCATTTCCATTTGCCCGTGCAGCATGGCTCTGACAGGGTTTTGAAAGCGATGAACCGCGTCTATCGAAAGGAGCCCTATCGTGCGCTTATCGAACGCATCCGTGCCGCCGTGCCCGAAGCCAGCCTTACGACCGATCTCATCGTCGGCTTTCCGGGAGAGACGGAGGAAGATTTCTCGGAACTTCTCGATTTTCTGCGAGAGATTCGCTACGACGCCGCTTATACGTTCCTCTACTCGAAGCGCTCGGGCACGCCGGCGGCGACGATGGCGGGGCAGGTGGCGGACGCGGTCAAGAAGGAGCGTTTGCATCGCTTGATGAAAGTGCAGAATGAAATCAGCTTGGCGAAGAATGAAGCGCTTCTGGGTACGGTGCAGGAAGTTCTCGCAGAAGGACCGAGCCGTACCGATGACTCCGTCTGGACGGGCAGGACAGGCACGAACAAGATCGTGCTGTGGCAAAAGCAGGGAAATGAGACCGAGGGTGACGTCGTGCGCGTGCGCATCACGCAGCCGCAGACGTGGGTGCTCAAAGGTGAATTGCAGTAGGGTGGGGGCGGCATAAGCTGCCCTTTTCTCGTTCAAAAGCGCTTTTAGGAGGTTTTATGGAGCTCACACCGATGATGCAGCAGTATTTGGAAACGAAGAATCATCATCCCGATGAGATACTGTTCTTTCGCCTTGGCGATTTTTATGAAATGTTTTTTGATGATGCTAAACTCGTTTCGCGAGAATTGGGGCTGACTTTGACGAGCCGTATCGGCAACAAGGAAAAGATGCCGATGTGCGGTGTGCCATATCATGCGGCAGAGAGCTACATCGCGAAGCTCATCAACAAGGGGTACAAGGTCGCCATTGCCGAGCAGATCGGCGATCCGAAAGCGAAGGGGCTGACGAAGCGTGAAGTCATAAAGATTGTCACGCCCGGTACGGTGCTGTCCGAATCCTCTCTGCACGATGCGCAGAACAACTATATCGCATTGATCTTAGAGGAAGGGGAGGCTATCGCACTTGCCGGCGCCGACGTATCGACGGGCGAGTGTTTCTACGGCGTCTATGAGGGCAAAGCGGCGCGGCAGATGCTCTTTGATGAGCTGTATCGCCTGCTGATGCCCGAGCTGATTCTCGTGGGGACGCTGTCGTTTGGCGAAGCGCTCGATGAGTTTCTTGCGCTTCGTATGCCGCAGTGCGCTTTGACGCGGCGCACGGAGAATGCGGTCGATTGGAAACTGCGCCTGCGGCAGCATTTCGATAAAGATTCGCTGCCCAAGCGTGAGTTTGCACAAAAGGCGGTCGCGGTTCTCTTAGAGTATTTGCATGAAACGGTCAAGACGGATCTTTCGCATATCAATCGCTTGACATATCTCGATGCAAGTGAAAATCTCGTCCTTGACACCTATACGCTTCGCAACTTGGAAATTATCCGCAACCTGCGTGACGGCGGCAAGAAGGATACCTTGCTCGACGTTCTCGATTTTACAAAAACGGCGATGGGCAGCCGTCTTTTGCGCAAATGGCTTGAGTATCCGCTGCTTGCGCCGGAAAAGATCGAACGCCGCTTGGACGGTGTGGCGGAATTTGCCGCCGATTTTTCTTTGCGCGAGGACGTGCAGGCGCATTGCAAGGAGATCTTTGATTTCGAGCGTCTTTTGACGCGCATCGAAGTCGGCACGGCGAATGCGCGGGATCTCGTTGCGCTGAAGCTGTCGCTGCGTGCGCTGCCGCCGCTAAAGGCGCGGCTTTCCTCTGCAGTCGCCCCGCTTTTGCAGGAAGCGGAGAGCGGCGTTGAACTCTTTGAGGAAATCGTGGCTCTTTTGGAGCGTGCGATTGTGGAAGAACCGGGCATTTCTCTGCGCGAAGGCGGCATCATCAAGGAAAGGTACAACGAAGAGCTTGACGAGTATCGCCGCATTTCGCAGGACAGCAAGAAGATGCTGCAGCAGATGGAAGAGCGTGAAAAGGATCGGACGGGCATCAAGACGCTCAAGATCGGTTATAATAAGGTGTTCGGCTACTACATCGAAGTGCGCCATAGCGGCGCCGATCTCGTGCCCGATCGCTATATCCGAAAACAGACGCTGGCGAATGCCGAGCGCTATATCACGGAAGAGCTTAAAGAGTTTGAAACGAAGATTCTCGGTGCGCAGGAGAAGATCGTTCAAATCGAGTACCATTTATTCACAGAAATTCGCGAAATCATCCAGAAAGATCTTGGACGAATCCAACAGACAGCGCAGCATATCGCTCTTCTCGATGTGCTCGCAAGTCTCGCTGAAGCTGCGAGTAATTACAACTATGTGCGTCCTAAGCTCGTCGTCGGCGGCGGGATCGTCATTCAAGACGGCAGGCATCCGCTCGTCGAGCGGATCCTGACGAACGATCTCTTTGTGCCGAATGATACCGAACTGAACCATAAAGACTGTGAAATCATGCTGATCACGGGGCCGAATATGGCGGGCAAGTCGACCTACATGCGCCAAGTCGCTCTGTTGACGCTCATGGCGCAGGTCGGCAGCTTCGTGCCTGCGAAGGAGATGACGCTGTCGCCCGTCGATCGCATCTTCACGCGCATCGGCGCGAGCGATGATCTCGTCAGCGGACAGAGCACCTTCATGGTGGAGATGAACGAAGTCGCGCAGATCTTGAAGTATGCCACGAAGGACAGCCTTGTGATCTTGGATGAAATCGGCAGGGGAACGAGCACCTTTGACGGCATGAGCATCGCGCGCGCCGTCGTCGAGCATATACGCGGCAAGATCCATGCAAAGACGCTGTTTGCTACGCATTATCACGAATTGACGGATATGGAAGATGCGCTGATAAAGAACTGCTGCATCGCGGTCAAGGAGCGCGGTGCGAAGGTCGTTTTTCTGCGCCGCATCATCCGGGGCAGCGCGGATAAGTCGTACGGCATTCATGTGGCGCGTTTGGCAGGGCTGCCGAAGAGCGTCACACAGAGGGCGCAGGAGATCTTGGACGATATGGAGAGGGGCGCGGGCATTCCTTTGTCGCAGAAGCCTGTGAAAGGGCCGGAGTTGGCGGCGGATGCTTCTTTGATGGGATCGCTTTTCTCCTCATCTTTGAGCGATGCGATTTTGTCGCTCGATGTCATGGCGATGACGCCTTTGGAAGCATTGAATGAATTGTACCGTCTGCAGCAGCAGGCGAAGGGAGAGGAGGGGAAGCGATGAGTTTGATTCATGTGCTCGACGACAATACGATCAACAAGATCGCCGCAGGCGAAGTCGTAGAGCGTCCGGCGTCTGTCGTCAAGGAGCTTGTTGAAAACTCGATTGATGCAGGCGCGACGAAGATCGAAGTGGAAATCATGGCAGGCGGCACGAGCCTCATGCGCGTGACGGACAACGGCTGCGGCATGAGCATGGAGGATGCGAAGCTTGCGATTGAACGTCATGCGACGAGCAAGATCCGAGAGGTCGGCGATCTCTATTCGCTGGGGACGCTTGGCTTTCGCGGCGAAGCGCTGCCGACGATCGCCGCCGTTTCCCGCTTTCGTATGCGAACGCGCAAGGAGGGTGCAGAGCTTGGCACAGAGGTGCGTATCGTTGGCGGCGTTCGGCAGGAAATCGGCGAGACGGGATGCAGCTTGGGAACGACGATACAGGTTGAGGATCTTTTCTTCAATACGCCCGCACGCAAAAAGTTCCTCAAGACGACGCATACGGAGGGCGGGCGCATCAGCGACTTCATTACAAAACTGGCGCTTTCTTGCCCCGACATAGCGTTTCGTCTGATCAACAACAATAAAGCTGCAGCGATGACGCCGGGAAATGGTTCGCTTTTTGACGCCATTCGCAGCATTTACGGCTCGCAGGCGGCGGACGCCCTTTTGGCTCTTTCGTTTGAAGATGAGGACATAAAGATCACGGGCTACATCACGAAGCCCTCGATGCTCAAGAGCAGCCGCGCTTGGCAGACATTCATCGTGAATGGCCGCATCATCTCGAACAAGGCGATTGCCAAGGCGATTGACAATGCCTACCACTCACTTTTGCCGAAAGCGGGTTTCCCCCTGGTCGTTTTGAATATCACCGTGCCGCAGCGCTCTGTTGATGTCAACGTCCATCCGCAGAAGAGCGAGATGAAGTTCGAAGATGAAGGCCGTATCTTCAAAGCCGTATACAAGGCGGTCGTCGACGCTATACGTCCTGTGGGGCAGACGCTTGAGCATGTGGCGGGATCTGTGCAGCACGCCGAGCGTCATTGTGTCATGGAGCCGATGCAGTTCGTTGCGCCGAGAGTTTCGGCGGACGGGAACGGTTCTTCGAGGAATGGTTTTGGTTCTCCGTTTGGGATCATGGATGCAGGAGAGCTTTATCATACAGCATCTGAGCCGGCGATGCGTTTTGCCGAAGCGCAGGCTGTGCTCCAAGGGGAGCGTGCGGCGTATGGCGGAGAACTGACGGCTGCTGCCGACACGAGCGTTGTGTGTGAGGCGAGAGATGCGGTCTATGGCGCAGCTGGCGATTCTTTACGGGAAGCGGCGCCCGATGCGGCGAATATCGGTATGTATCAAGACAGCATCATGCCGATCGGACAGGTTGATCGCTGTTACATCATTGCGCAGGACAAAGACGGTCTTTATATCGTTGATCAGCACGCGGCGCACGAACGAATCCTTTACGATAAGTTTTCCGCTATGGCGGAGCGTATTCCTTCGCAGCAGCTTCTTGTCCATCCGATTTTATCGTTCGATGCGCGGGAAGCCGCGCTCGTTTTGGAAAATCAGGAATTGTTCCGCCGCTTGGGCTTCGATATGGAAGCGTGCGGTGCGCACGATTTTCGTTTGAAGGAAGTTCCGGCAGATGTTCCCGTATCGGAAGCGGAAGATATGGTCCGTGAGATCCTAGCCAAACTCTATGATATGCACGAAACGACGGCGCAGGAGATTCGTCATGCGTGCCTTGCAACGATGGCGTGCCGTGCTGCGATCAAGTCGGGCGATGAACTGAACTTTCGGCAAATGCGCATCGTTTTGGAAGAGCTTTCCCGGACGGCGCGTCCCTATACATGCCCGCATGGACGGCCGACGATTTTGAAGTTCAGCAGCGAGGAATTGGCGAAGATGTTCAAGCGAACGTGAGGTGCGCGATGGAAGAAAAGAGCCTTACGATCGCCACGACGGGCTACAAGAGCCGTCCCGCCGATTGTCAGCTTGCCGAACAGACCGCACGGCGGCTGGGCATTCGCTGTGTCAAGCGTGCGCATACATCGTATGCGGACTTGCGCGTACAGTACGGTGCAACGCATCTGCTCGTGGTGAAGAAAGGCGGTCTGCGTCTGGAAACGCCCGAGGGCGAGTTGTTTTTCCACCCCAATATGGCGCATGTGCGCGTCCGCGAGCTGGGGCGCGGGCAAAAGGATCGTATGATAGAAGCGATGGGGCTTGGCGAAGGGGACAGCGTGCTCGACTGTACGCTCGGGCTTGGCGCGGATGCCGTTACCGCGAGCTTTGTCGCGGGTGAGCGCGGCAAGGTGACGGCGCTTGAGAAAAGCCCGCTGATCTATGAGATCGTGCGTCACGGTCTGGCGCATTTTCCGGCGGGAAATTACGATCTGCACGCTGCGATGCGTCGGGTCGAAGCAAGACAAGCGGATTATGAGGATTTTTTGCGGACGCTTCCCGATGATTCTTACGATGTCGTTTACTTCGACCCGATGTTTCGCCACCCGCTGAAGGACAGCGTGCAGCTTGCGCCGCTGCGTCCCTTGGCGGAGTCCGCGCCCGTATCCCTTTTTGCCGTCGCCGAAGCATGCCGCGTGGCGAAGCGGCGCGTCGTCCTGAAGGAAAACAGCCGCAGTCTGGAATTTGCCCGACTGGGATTTTCAAAGATTGCCGGAGGGAAATACAGTCCCGTTCATTATGGTGTGATTGATGTTTGCCGTTCGTAAATCTGCCGTGGCACTTCCGTTTCTTTTCTTCTCGCGATTCTTGTGCTATGATAGGGGGGAGCTTTCAGAAGTATGGAAAGTTCCCGCAGTACGAAGCTCGACTGCTTGCGAGAGCGGATGGTATCAGAAAATAACATTTGGAGGAAATAAGGCATGTCGTTGTTGGAGATAAAGAAAGCGGGAGCGCCGGTTTTGAAGGAAATTTGCGCTCCTGTGGAGCGTGTCGATGCGAAGCTCAGAAAGCTGCTCGACGATATGGCGGAGACGATGTACGAAGCGAACGGCATCGGCATCGCTGCGCCGCAGGTGGGCGAATCGCTGCGCATGGTCGTCATTGATATAGGCGATGGACTCATCGAGCTTGTCAATCCTAAGATTACTTTTCGAGAGGGAATCGAGACGGATTCGGAAGGCTGCTTGAGCGTGCCGGGGATTTTCGGTGAAGTGGAACGTGCGGCGAAAGTCAAGGTCGAGTTCCTTGACCGACGCGGCAAGCGTAAGCATATCACGGCGAAGGGGCTTCTGGCGCGCTGCATTCAGCATGAACTCGATCATTTGGAAGGCGTGCTGTTCATCGACGTAGCGACGAGCCTGCGTAAAGAAGAGGAAGAAAAATCATGAAAAAAGCTCGCGTGATCTTCATGGGAACTCCGGACTTCGCCGTACCCTGCCTCGCGCGTCTCGCGGAGATCGCCGACGTCATCGCTGTCGTGACGCAGCCGGATAAGCCCAAAGGGCGCGGACAAAAGCTATTGTCGCCGCCCGTCAAACAGTTTGCCCAGGCGCATGGCATCGCCGTCTATCAGCCGATGCGCGTCAAAGCGCCGGAGTTTGTTGATGTATTGCGGGAGCTTTCCCCCGAACTCATCGTTGTCGTCGCTTTCGGACAAATTCTGTCGAAAGATATTCTGCAGCTGCCGCCTTTGGGCTGCATCAATGTCCACGCGTCGCTTCTGCCGCGTTATCGCGGCGCAGCGCCGATGCAGTGGGCGATCGTGCGCGGTGAAAAGGAAACGGGCGTCACGACGATGTTCATGGACGAGGGACTTGATACAGGTGATATGCTTTTGACGGCAAGCCTGCCGATCACAGAGACGATGACGGCGGCTGAACTGCATGATGAGATGATGCTGCTCGGCGCCGATGTCTTGGAAAAGACGCTTTGTGCGCTTTTTCAAGGGACGCTCAAGCGCGTACCGCAGGCGGATGCGCTCTCTACCTACGCGCCGCTTCTTGCTAAGGAAATGGGGCGCATCGACTGGCAAAAATCCGCGCGTGAGATCCATGATCTCGTGCGCGGTCTGAATTCATGGCCGGGCGCTTATAGTATGCTGGCTGGACAGAAGTTCAAGATCTGGCGCACGCGCGTAGCGGAGGGCACGGCAAATCCCGGAGAGATCATTTCCGTGACGAAAAAAGGGCTGCTCGTCGGTACGGGCGAAGGACTGTTGGAAATCTTGGAGCTGCAGGCGCCGAGCAAGAAGAAGATGGCGGCAGGCGACTATATGCGCGGTCACGGGCTTCTTTTGCCTGTATGCTTCGAGCTATGATGTCTGGATCGTCTGGGAAAGGAGGGGGTGTTTTGACAAATGCGATACCGGGGCTTGAGCGCCCGCACAAGAGGCTTTTCATGGCGCTTTTGTCCCTGAGTTTCCTTTGCATGACCTTCCTCGCCTATGCGGTTTGGCGCGTGAGCTACCTTGGTCTGCTTGAAATCAATGCTTACCTGCCTCTCGTGTTGGGTGTTTTTTTTGCAAGCGTCGTCTTTCTTACGGGTTTTGGTATATTGAGCATGGTTGGAGCGATTCTCGGTCTGCCGTTTCTTCATATTTTTCAGAAGCAGTCGTACACCTTGATCAATTTGCTTTTTCCTGTCGCCATCATGATCGGCAAAGTGTTTGGCTTCAACCGTCGGCGCATCGAGCGCTCTTTTATCGAGGTCAGCAACCAGATCATCCACCATCGCGGTATCAAGGTACATGCGCATGAACTGCTCGTCGTCACGCCGCATTGTTTGCAGCTGGCGACATGTCCGCACAAGATCACGCGCGACCCGCACAACTGCAAGCGATGCGGCGGCTGTGACGTCGGCGCTCTCGTGAATCTTGCCGATGAGATGGGCTTTCACTTCTTCATCGTGACGGGCGGCACGCTCGCGCGCCAGACGGTCAAGAAGATTCGCCCGAAAGCGGTCATGGCGATCGCCTGTGAGCGCGATCTGACGAGCGGCATTCAAGACGTCTATCCGCTGCCGGCGGTCGGTGTGCTGAATATTCGCCCCAACGGTCCGTGCTTCAATACGCATGTCGATATAGAGAAGGTGCGCGAGGAGATCGAGAAATTCTTGCTTGACGACGATGCAGAGAAGAAGGAGAAGGATGTGCCTGAAGACGAAGGGGATAGGCAAAAATGAGGAGGAGCTATGGACAAGGCGCGGGAGACGGCGCTCAAGGCGCTTCATGAAGTGAATGAAAAGGGCGCTTATGCCAATGTGGCATTGGCGCGGTCTTTGCGTGCCGTGAAACTCTCTGAAGTGGACCGCCGCTTTGCAACGGAATTGGTCTACGGCGCGGTGAAGGCGGGCGGTACGCTCGATTGGATGCTGCGGCGCTACTTGAACCGTCCGCTTTCCAAGATCCCGCCTATGGTGCGGGATATTTTGCGTTTGGGCATATACCAGCTTTTCTTCCTTGCGCGCGTGCCTGCCTCCGCCGCCTGCAATACGGCGGTGGAGATGACGAAGCGCTGCAGCCATGCGGGTACGGTGAAGTTTGTCAACGCCGTTCTGCGCACGGCGGCTCGTGAACCCGAGAAGGCGGCATTCCCGATGGGCAAGGCGCATGAAGCGGAAAATCTCGCCCTGTCCCTGCAGCATCCCGAGTGGCTCGTACGGCGTTGGATCGAGCAGTTCGGCTATGAAGAGGCAAGGGCGCTCTGTGCATTTGATAATGCACAGGCGGTTCTTTCGCTTCGCACGAACACCTTAAAGATTACACGGGATAAGCTCATCGAACGGCTCTCGCAAGAGGGCGTGGAGGCGGAGGCTTCCGCTTGGGCGCCGGAAGGCGTCTTGTGCCGCCGTCACGGTGCGCTCGATGATTTGCCGTCTCTGCAGCAGGGGCTTTTTCAAGTGCAGGATGAAAGTTCCATGCTCGTTGCGCATGTTCTCGCGCCCGAGCCAGGCGAATTTGTCCTCGATGTTTGCAGTGCGCCGGGCGGCAAGACGACGCATATCGCCACCCTCATGGAAGATCAGGGGCGCATCGTCGCGCTCGACGTTCACGCGCATAAGATCGAGCGCATCGCGGAAAACTGTGAGCGGCTCGGCATAACATCGGTGCAGCCGCTGCTCTTAGATGCGCGGGAAGCGGGCGCACGCTTTTCCTGCCAAGCTGACCGCGTGCTTGTTGATGCGCCATGCTCCGGTCTCGGTGTGCTGCGGCGCAGACCCGACGCACGCTGGCGAAAGACGCCCGAAGAGATCGCCGCTCTCGTGCCGCTGCAGCGCGATATTCTCAGGTCTGCCGCTGCGGCTGTAAAGCGCGGCGGCGTGCTTGTCTACAGCACATGTACGATCGAGTGTGAGGAAAATGAAGCCGTCATCGAAGACTTCCTTTCGCAGCATGAGGACTTCATTTTGGAAAACACCGGCGATTTCCTGCCTTTGCAAAAACGCACACAGAAGATGATTCAGCTCTATCCGCAGCGCGACGGTACGGATGGCTTCTTCATCGCGCGTCTTTTAAGAAGGTGAGCGCATGAAGAGTATTTTTGGCATGACGCTTGAGGAGATGCAGGCGGAATTTTCTGCCCAAAATCTCGAAAAATATCGTGCGAAGCAGGTGGCAGAGTGGCTCTATAAGAAGTTTGCGAAGAGCTTTTCGGATATGACGAATCTGCCGAAAGACCTGCGTGCTGCTCTCGGCGCGAAGTATCGAATCGAAATGCCGACGCTGCGCACACGTCTTGACAGTGCAGACGGCAGGACGAGCAAATTCCTGCTGGTCTTTCCCGATGGGGCTTCGGTAGAATCTGTACTCATGCGCCAACCGTACGGCAACAGTATATGTATCTCGACACAAGCGGGCTGCAATATGGGATGCGCTTTCTGCGCCTCTGCGCTGCACGGGCTGGCGCGCAACTTGACGGTGGGGGAAATGCTCGCCGAAGTGCTCTTCATAGAGGAAATGCTGTCAAAAGAAGGCGAAAAGGTCGATACTATGGTCTTGATGGGATCGGGCGAACCTTTGATGAACTATGATAATGTCGTATGCTTTCTTCGGCTTTTGCATGAGAAATACGTACTGAACATGGGCTATCGCAATATCACGCTGTCCACATCGGGCATCGTTCCTGCGATCGACGATCTTGCGGAAGAAGGTATGCCCATCACGCTGTCCATCTCGCTTCATGCGCCGCGCGAAGAGCTTCGCACCGATCTCATGCCGATCAATCGCAAGTATCCGTTGGCGGACGTTGTGGCGGCAGGTCGGCGTTATGCAGAGAAAACGGGACGGCGCGTCACATACGAGTACATTTTGATCCGTGATCTCAATGACGGCGAGCGTGAGGCGAGGGAATTGGCGAAGCTGCTCAAGGGACAGACCGCAAGCGTCAACCTCATTCCTGTCAATCCTGTGCCTGAACGCGGCTTTGAGCGACCGACAGACGAGAGCGTGGCGTCATTTTGCAGCATCCTTGCGCATCATCGCATCACCGCTACGGTTCGCCGCGAAATGGGAAGCGATATACAGGCGGCATGTGGGCAGCTGCGCAGCCGCCACATGTCCGCCGAGGAAAAGCTGCAATAGATTGTGAGGTGTTTCATGGCTTTTACAAAATGGGAAGCGTTTTTGGAGAATCATATCGAAGGATTCTTTAACAAGAAATTCGGCAGCGCCCTCGAACCTGTCGAGGTGGAGAAAAAACTTGAAAAAGAAATGGCAAATGCAAAGAAGCGCGACAAGAAGAGCAGGCAGGAATGGATTTTGCCAAATCAATATACAATTTTGATGAATGAAGAAGATTGTCACCATCTTTCCTCACAGCGCTTTCTCGATGAGCTTCATGTGCTGGCTGAAAAAAAAGTCATTTTGCTTGACTGCTTTATGGATGGCGGACTGACGATTGCCCTTGAGAAAGATACGTCGCTCTCCCTTGGTCTATGCCGTGTGAAATCTGTCTTTTCCGATATGGTGCAGCGCGTGGCGCAGGCGGTGGAAGAGCAGCATACGATCGTACTGCAGCGGCCGTCGTTTCAGCCGCCGCTCAATTTGCCGACGGAGTATCAGATTGCTTCACTCACGGTTTCAGAAGGTGCGGACAAGGATTCCTACCTTGTATTCGGCGAGAAAAAAATCTTTCTCGGCAGACGTGATCGCAGCGATTTTATACTGACGGATCCCAATGCCTCGCGCGTTCATGCGTCCATTCGCTATGAGCGTCATCGTCATTTTTTGCAGGATGAACAGAGCACGAACGGCACGCTTCTCAATGGGCGTCCTGTGATGGAGGCATGGCTGCGGCATGGCGATGAAATCCAAATCGGGAGTTCCGTTTTGCGTTACGAGGTGATATGATTGCCGGGGTCAGATTTTTTGCTGCGCGTTTTGAGCGTAGTTTTTCAATACGGCATTTTGCTGCTGCTTTTTCGTTTCATTGCACATCTTGCACAAGCGATGTTTCGAGATGCCAAGGATTTGCGCGAAGAAATGAAACCGCGTGAGATTCTGCCCGGTGAAGCTGTGCTGCATGTCGTGGAAGCGGGCGATGAAAGTCTTTCGGGCAAGCGATTTGCTTTTACCGAGGGGATAACCATCGGGCGCAGCGCCGAGAGCGATATTTGTATACCCGATTCGTTTGTGTCGCATCGTCATGCCGTCGTACATCTTGTGAACAATCAATATGTCATCGAAGACATGGGCAGCATGAACCATACATATCTGAACGATACTGTCTTGCAGGGAAAGGCATACTTGAAGCCGGGAGATCTCATACGCATCGGCTTCGTTACACTGAGGTTTGAGAGGTGATTTTTTTGAAAGTCTCAAGAGCGACTGACCGAGGCAGGGTGCGAGAGATCAATGAGGACGCGTGCGCTTTCATACCGCCCGATACATACGTCGTAGCCGACGGCATGGGCGGCTATGCGGCAGGCGAGGTGGCGAGCGCGATGCTCATTGATTCTTTTCGAGAGAGTTTTTCCGATGCAGGACGGGAACGCAGTGAAGAATCCCTGCGTCATGTCGTACAGGCGGCGAATCGCAGGATCTTGCGGGAGGCGGCGGCGAATGCGGCGCAAAACGGCATGGGGACGACGGTTGTAGCCCTGCAGTGTGCCGATGGTACGGCATACTGGGCGCATGTGGGAGACAGCCGCCTGTATCTCCTGCGTGCGGGGGAGCTCAAGTGTCTTACGCACGACCATTCCTTCGTGCAGGATCTTCTGGATCAAGGCTCCATTACGAAAGAAGAAGCGGAACGTCATCCGAAAAAAAATCTTTTGACGCGTGCAGTCGGTGTGGAGGAAAATCTTACAGTTGATACGGGAAGGTTTATCATCGAAGCAGGCGATGTGTTTCTCCTCTGCTCGGACGGATTGACGAATATGGTCAAAGAAGCGGCTATATGTGAGACTTTGCAGGGAGAGTCCGCAGACAAGGCGCGCCGACTCGTTGAGCTGGCACTTTCGGCGGGTGGTTTTGACAATATCACGGCGATTGTTGTGGAATGCGATGAAAGAGCATAGCGGGTATTTGCTTCTGGCTCCGCTCGGCATCCTGCTGCTGGGTGTGGGCGTGCTGCTTTTGCAGCGCATCGTGCCGCTGAGTGATTCCCTGCTCTTGTGGGGCGGCGCCGTTATCGTAAGTACGATTTTGGTATACGTCGCTTTGAGCAGACGCCATGCGGGGACGGATCGAACGCTTTTTCCGGCGGCAATGCTGCTTGCGAGTCTTGGCGTCGTCATGATTGGACGCTTGAAGCCTGCGCTCTTTTTGACGCAGATGCGCTGGCTGCTCCTCGGCGTCCTTGTCTATCTTGCCGTCGTATTCTGCGGCAGGAGGATTCTGCGTCTGCTTTCTTATCCCTATATGCTCGGTATTTTCTGTTTGCTGCTCCTTTGCTCGGCGCTCTTTTTCGGCACGGAGATCGGCGGCAGCCGCAATTGGATCGTATTCGGCTCGTTTGCCGTACAGCCATCGGAATTCGGTAAAATCGTCATCATTATGTTTCTTGCCGCCTATCTGACAGAGCATCGAGAAGTCTTGATATTGCCGCGTCATAAGGTGCTTTGGCTGAAGCTGCCTGTACTTCGCTTTATTGCGCCGCTCCTCTGTATATGGGGCGTCGCCGTTTTGATGTTTGTGGTGCAGCGCGACCTCGGTTCCGCCTTGCTCTTTTTTGGCATAGCGGTGCTCATGACATATATGGCTACGGGGAGAAAGTCGTATGTTGTCCTTGCCTTTGCCGTTTTTTTCGGGGCGGCTGTAATCAGTTATTTCATGTTTTCGCATGTGCGCGTGCGGTTCCATATTTGGCTTGATCCGTGGGCGGATCCTTCGGGCAGCGCATATCAAGTCGTGCAGTCGCTCTTTGCGTTTGGCTCGGGCGGCGTTTGGGGCGCGGGCTTTGCGCACGGACATCCGACATTGATCCCCGAGGTGCATACGGATTTTATTTTTGCGGCGATTGCGGAAGAACTGGGGCTTTTGGGGGCCATTGGCGTCATGCTTGTTTTTGCGCTGTTTTTTTACCGCAGCATACGCATCGCTCTCGCCTGCCGCGAGGGACAAAATATGCTGCTTGCCGCTGGTATTGCCGTCGTGTTTTTCCTGCAAGCCTTCATCATCATCGCGGGCGTGACGAAGTTCTTGCCGCTGACGGGCATAACTTTGCCTTTTGTGAGTTACGGAGGCAGTTCCATGATATCGAGCTTTATCTTACTCGGTATTTTGACTGTGCTTTCTAAAAAGGAGAATCGCTATGGTTGAGCGAAATAATACGAAGTATATCCTGCGCTCCGCTGTATTTCTCCTGTTGCTGTTTTCCGGCTTGGCTCTTTACGTCGTTTATTTACAGGTCTGGAAAGCGGATTGGCTTTCGGAGCATCCGCTGAACCGCCGTGCGGCAGTCGCTGAGGATAGCGTGCAGCGCGGCAGTATCCTGGATCGAAAAGGCGAAGCCTTGGCGCTCAGTCCGACAGCGGGGGAACGGCGTTATCCCTACGGGAAAATCATGGCTCCTGTCACGGGCTATCTTGATGATACGATTGGCAGCACAGGCATCGAAGCCTATAAGGGGGCGGAGCTTTCTGGCAGCAGCCGTCTCTTGGGGCGCTTAGGGCCGATTGCGCAGCTTTTTTCTTCTGCGCACGGCGATGACGTCTATCTTACGATTGACGCCGAGCTGCAGGAAACGGCATACGAGGCGCTCGGGGAGCGACGCGGCGCCGTCGTCATGCTCGATGCGAAGAGCGGTGCAGTGCTTGTACTCGTATCGCGTCCTTCCTTCGATCCGACAGATGTGCAGGCGAGATGGAGCAGTCTGCGTCAGGATGAGGCAAGTCCTCTGCTGAATCGCGCCTTGCAGGGACTCTACCCGCCGGGTTCGACGATCAAGCCGTTGATCCTCGATGCGGCGTTGGAAAATGAAGTTACAGACTTGAAGGAAATATTTACCTGCACCGGAGCGCTCGAAGTGGGCGATTCGGTCATTCATGAAAGCCACGGCGCGGTGCATGGCAGACTCGATGTGGAGCACGCTTTGATCGAATCGTGCAATACGACGTTTGGTACGCTCGCTTTGCGCCTTGGCGGCAAGCGCTTGGCAGATGCTTTTCGGCGATTTGGTTTTGAAGAAACCGTACAGGGTGATTTGGAAGAAGCGGCGGCGCATCTTCCAAACTTTGACGCTCTCGGTCAAGGCGATACGGCGCAGGTTGGCATCGGACAGAGCACTCTTCTCGTCACGCCGCTGCACATGGCGCTGCTTGCCGCAGCGTTTGTCAACGACGGCGTCGTCATGAAGCCGTATCTGGTGGAGCGCGTTGTGACACCCGGCGGCATTACGCTGGAAAAGCATACGAGTGAAAAATGGTTCGAGGCTACGACAGCCGCCCGTGCATCCTTGATTCATGGTTTTATGGAAGAGGTTGTTCGAGAGGGCACGGGAAGGGCGGCGGAGACAATAGGCGCTCGTGTGGCGGGGAAAACAGGTACAGCGGAAAATGCGGGCAAAGATCATGCGTGGTTCATTGGCTCGGCAGAAGTAAACGGCCGCAAGGTGGCGTATGCCATCATCGTAGAAAACAGCGGGGGAGGCGGTGCGGAAGCCGCACCGATCGCAGGAAAGCTGATTAAGAGATTGCAGGATGATTAGGAGGAAGCGCCATGAAACAACGCATTTTGGGCAATCGCTATGAGCTTGTGGAACTCGTCGGAAGCGGCGGCATGGCAGATGTATATAAAGCGCATGATAAACTTTTGGACCGCACGGTAGCGGTCAAGGTGCTTCACGCACAGTTTGCGAGCGATGCGGAATTTGTGGCGCGTTTTCAGCGCGAAGCACAGGGCGCGGCGAAAATGTCGCATCCCAATATCGTCAATATCTATGATGTCGGACAAGAAGGAAAGTACCATTACATTGTTATGGAGTATATTTCCGGACAGACATTGAAAGAAGAACTGGATGCGGGCGGACGCTTGCCGGTCGCTACGGCGCTTGCCATCGCGCGGCAAATCGCTGAGGCGCTCTTTCATGCGCATAAAAATGGTCTTGTTCATTGTGATGTCAAGCCGCATAACATCCTTGTGATGGAGGATGGACGCATCAAGGTAGCTGACTTTGGCATTGCGCGCGCTGTGAGTTCTGTTACGGCGACATATACAGGAAATATCGTCGGCTCCGTTCACTATTTTTCGCCGGAGCAGGCGAAGGGGTCTTCGATCACGCCGAAATCCGACGTCTATTCACTCGGCGTCGTGCTCTATGAAATGCTCACCAGCGAGCTTCCTTTCACGGGGGAGACGCCGGTTGGCATCGCCTTGAAACATTTGCAGGAAGCGCCGCCGGCTGTTTCCGACGTCGATGCTTCCATCCCGCCCTTTGTCGAAGCGCTCGTTTCTGAGCTTATGGCAAAAGATCCGAATCGACGTCCCGACAGTGGAACGGTCGTGCGGCAAATCGCGCAGGATGAAGCGATGCTTGGCGGATCTGCGACTTTGATGCTCGATCCCTATGCGACGCAGGTGCTGCCGCGTGTGCGTGAGGCGGAGGTTGACCCGTCGCTCTTGCCGCATCCGAACGATTGGCAGTCAGAACAGAGGTCGATGTCAGAGCCGAAGAAAAGCACAAAAAAAGCATATCGCTCCAAGACCTTTCTCTTCGTACTCTTTCTTGTGCTTTTCTTTGGATTCTTCACGGGGGCATTCCTCTCTTACGGCAAGTTTTGGAGTACGGAAGAAGTCGTTGTCCCTGATGTGACGGGGCAGACGCTCGCCGTTGCCAAACAGAAACTTGAGGACAAGAGACTGCGCGTGGACATCGCGGAGATGTACGATTCCAATGTGCCGGCAGGGCAGGTTGTCAAGCAGGATCCCGAAGGCGGTTCGAAGGTCAAAGAAGAGCGCCTTGTCACCATCTATGTAAGCAAGGGCGGCGAAGAAGTCAGTATGCTTGAGCTGAAGGGGATGCAAAAGTCCACAGCAGAAACAAAACTTTCAAGCGTCGGTTTGAAACTTGGCGTTGTGACAGAGGAATATTCCTCGCAGCCGATTGGGCAGGTGATCGGACAAGACCCGCGCGCCGGGACGAAGATCAGCAAGGGGCAAGTCGTCGACCTCGTCATCAGCAAGGGAGAGCGGCCGCGCAAGGTCGCCGTGCCGAGTCTTGTCGGCGGCGCGGAAGCATCTGCCAAGGAAGCGATCAAGAATCGCGGTCTGACGGTTGGCTCGGTTACGAAAGAAGAAAGTTCGCAGGCGGCGGGTACGGTTGTGCGCCAAAGTCCGGCGGCGGGCAGTGAGGTCGAAGAAGGAACGAGCGTTGATCTTGTACTTGCGGTCGAGAAGGTGAAAAATACCTCGAAGCCGAAGGACAGTACATCGGACAGCGCAGCCGCCAAGACGCCGGGCAAGGACGCGGAAAGCGGCAAGACAAACCGCTAGACGGATGTGAGGAGGATGGATTGTTGCAGGGGAAAGTGCTCAAAGCACAGAACAGCTTTTTCTATGTCGATACTGGAGAAAGGCTTGTGGAAGCAAAGCTGCGCGGGCGTCTGAAAAAGAATCGCATCTCGATTGTACCCGGTGATGAAGTGGAGCTTGAACTTATCGAAGGCGGCACGGGCGTCATCGAGCGGCGTCGTGAGCGAAGGAGCCTTTTGCGCCGCCCTTTGGTCGCCAATATCGATCAGGTCGTCCTCGTATTCGCCGCGCGTGAGCCGGATATCAATCCCGTGCTTATCGACCGTTTTCTCGTGCTTGCCGAGTGGTCGAAGATCGAACGCATCATCCTCTGCATCAACAAGATGGATTTGTTGGAGGACGATGAGGCGGAAATTCCTGCGCTCGCCGCGCTCTATCGCGAAATCGGCTATCCCGTCTGCCTGCTGTCCGCCGTTACGGGGAGAGGCGTGGCAGACATGCAGTCTCTTGTCGAGGGGAAGACGAGCGTGTTTGCCGGTTCATCGGGGGTGGGAAAGTCCTCTCTTCTGAACTGCATCGCGCCGGGCATCGCCCTTTCTACGGGCGCTGTCAGCGAGAAGATCAAGCGCGGCAGGCATACGACGCGAACGGCACAGCTTCTGCCGTTCGCGGGAGGATTTCTCGTCGATACGCCGGGATTCAGCGCTACGGAGCTTGCCGAGATAGAGCCTTGTGCGCTCCCGGGGCTTTTCCCCGAATTTCGTTCCTTTTTCGGCGCTTGCCGATTTCAGCCCTGCACGCACAGCCACGAGCCGGACTGCGCCGTCAAAGAAGCCGTGCAGACGGGAAGCATTGAAGACTCGCGCTACGCTTCCTATTTGGAAATGCTGCAGCAGAGTGTACAGAGAAAGAAGGTATATCGATGATCCGAGTGGCGCCGTCGATTCTCTCGGCGGATTTCGCGCATCTTGCCGATGAGGTGCAGCGCATTGAAACTGCCGGGGCGGAGTACGTCCATATCGATGTCATGGACGGCGCTTTTGTGCCGAACATCACGTTGGGTTCGCCCGTTGTAAAATCGCTGCGACAGTGCTCTCGTGCTGTTTTTGATGTGCATTTGATGGTCGAGCACCCCGAGGCGCAGATCGCCGCTTTTGCCGAAGCCGGCGCGGATGTCATCACCTTCCATATCGAGGCGGTGCGTCATGCGCATCGCCTCGTGCAGGAGATCAAGGCGCTCGGCTGCAGGGCGGGCGTCGCGCTCAATCCTGCGACGCCGCTCGTCATGATCGAAGAGCTTATGGCAGATATCGACATGGCGCTCATCATGACGGTCAATCCGGGGTTCGGCGGACAGAAGTTCATCCCGTCTATGCTCGAAAAGATTGCGCTTCTGCGCCGTACGGTGGAAGAAAATGATTTCGATCTCGACATCGAGGTAGATGGCGGCGTCAATGCTGAGACTGCGCCGCTCGTAAGAGAAGCGGGAGCGAATATCCTCGTTGCAGGATCTGCCGTCTATGGTGCGAGCGATATAGAAAAAGCGATTCGGGCAATTCGCGGCTGAGGAAGGAGAAGATGCGAATGGAAAAGGCGGTAGTGCTGCTTTCGGGCGGACTCGATTCGACGACTTGCATGGCGGTGGCGAAGGAAGCGGGCAGGGAGCTTTATCCTATCAGCTTCAATTATCATCAGCGGCACAGCATTGAGCTTGAAGGGGCGAAAGAGGTCGCAGCTTTTTATCGGGTGAAGAAGCATCTGATCATTGAAACGAATATGGAACTGATCGGCGGCTCGGCGTTGACGGATCGTGCTATTGCCGTGCCGGAGGGCGATGTTTCCCGCACATCTGTCCCTGTGACGTATGTACCGGCGCGGAATCTGATTTTTTTGAGTTATGCAGTAGGTTACGCTGAGACGATAGGTGCGCGCTATGTCTATATCGGTGTCAACAGCGTCGATTATTCGGGATATCCGGATTGCCGACCGGAGTTCATTCAGCGTTTTCAAGCCGCGGCGGATTATGCGACGGAAGCTGCATCTGCGGGGAAGCGCATCGAGATCGTTGCGCCCTTGCAGAACTTGTCGAAGGCGGAAATCGTGCGCTTGGCGGCGCGTCTTGCCGTACCCTTGGAGCTTACGCACAGCTGCTACAACGGCGGCGAAAAGGCATGCGGCGTTTGCGACAGCTGCAAGCTGCGCCGGCAGGGCTTCGCTCTGGCAGGCATAGAGGATCCCATTGAGTATGAGAAACGATGAAGAGTGATGAAAAAATCATGCTGAAGGATATACAAAAAAGTGCAGATGAGCGCGGCATCGACATTCAGCACGTTGGCATCAAGGATGCGTGTCTGCCGTTTCGCATCAAGACAAAGGCGGGGGACTTCCAGCAAGTTGTGGCGCATGTCCTGTTTACCGTTTCTTTGCCCAAGGAGTATAAGGGCACGCACATGAGCCGCTTCCTGGAAATCTTACAGCGATGGTGCGATAAGCCTGTCGCGGAAGAAGAGATGGAAGCCATGCTGCAGGATGCGCTTAGCCGCTTGGAGGCGGAGACTGCGAAGCTGCGCCTCTCTTTCAAATATTTCGTGGAAAAAGAAGCGCCGAAGAGCAAGCGGACGTCTGTGCTCGATCTCGACTGCTTCTTTGAAGGGGAAAAGCGCATCGGAACCCCGATGGCATTTCGCCTTGGCGTCACGGTTCCGGCAACCTCTCTTTGTCCATGCAGCAAGGCGATCGCAAATTATGGCGCACACAATCAGCGGAGCCTTTTGCAGACTGTCGTCGAGTTCCGACCGTCCGCTCCCTGTATTTTTATCGAGGATCTTGCCGCTCTCATGGAAGCGCAGGCATCATGCCCGATCTATCCGCTCTTGAAGCGTGAAGATGAAAAGTATGTAACGGAAAAAGCATACGAGCAGCCGAAATTTGTTGAGGACATCCTACGCGATGTCGTGCTTGCATTGCGGTCGCTGCCCGAGATTTTTTGGTTCTCCATCGCCTGTGAAAATTTTGAATCCATTCATAACCACAGCGCCTACGCCAGTCATGAGGAATATGTGGGGGATGCGATGCAGATCTCCTGCAAAACACAAAAGATCTGAAGCTGCTGCGGCGAGATTCCTGAGAGGAGGTGTCCGGTGAAAGTGTTCTTCAAGCGTTTTGTCATACCGCTGCTGCTTGTTTTTATCATCTCGGGCGCCGTCATCTACTCGACGGTCGATATTCATACGCTGACAAATCTTACCGCGTTTCAGCCGTGGTCCATCGTCCTTGCGCTTTTTTGTGTGAGTTTGGGACTCACGCTTGACGGCACGCGCCTCATGCACCTCGTGAAAATTTCGGGTGAACATATCACTCTGGGGCAGGCGGTGCAGGTGGTGTTCGGCAACTATTTCCTTGCGCTTTTGACGCCGGGGGCGACGGGCGGCGCCGTGGCGCAGCTCATGTTTCTGCGCCATGCAGGCGTGCCGGCGGGAAAGGCGACAGTTCTCGTCATCGTGCGAACCTTGGTGTCGATCCTCTTTCTCATCTGTTGTATGCCGCTGATCTTTCTGCATGATGCGGGAATCTTGCCCGGCGTGGACAATCATACGCTCATGCTGATCTCCGTCACTGCCTTCGTCGTCATCGTGCTCATCGTGCTTGCTTTCCGCGCAAATGCGCTCGACTACATCGTTTTGCGTCTGACAAAGCGTATGCGCGCAAAGCGGGGCAAGAAGCTCTTGGCATTTTACCGCGATCTCAAGACAGGCGTGCATCTCCTCGCTTCATCACCAAAAAGTATGGTGCGCATCTTCTTTGAGTCGGGGCTGAGTCTTATGTTCATCTATGCCATCGTTCCGTGTCTGCTCTTGGGTCTTGGCGTGACAGAGGCGGATTGGTACACGGTCATGGGGCGTATGATCTTCCTCAACATGCTGCTTTATTTCACGCCGACGCCGGGCGGTTCCGGCGTAGCAGAGGGCGGCTTCGTCTTGCTTTTCGCCGATTCTGTGCCCGCAGGCACCGTCGGCGTCCTCGCTGTTTGCTGGCGGCTGATCGCCGAATATATTCCGTTTTTCATCGGTTTTTATTATACGATCAAGGTCTTTGGCAAGAATTTCCTGCACCGCCAGATAGATGATTCAGTCGAGGGGTAGGGGGATTGGTCTATATTTACACATGAGGAAATATTTCCCTTATATAAGACCGTCCCTTTATGCTTGCTATATTAGGGGTTTTGTTATATAATCATTAGTAGAAGTTGTCTGTTAAAATTTCATACATACGTCATAAGTGTCGCCGATTTATATTGGCGAGCGATGAGAGGAAAATGGGTGAGATGCCCATGCTGTCCCGCAGCTGTAATCGGGGAATTTGTTTCCAAGGGAAACGTTGAAATCGCTGTTTCTTATGAAAGTGCTGAATGATCAGCGCTTCCTGAAATGTCACTGGGAGAAATCCTGGGAAGACGGAAACAAACGATGATCCGAGAGCCAGAAAGCCTGCTTATGATAAGATTCATTGTTTGACTTACGAGAGATAGGGAGATGAATGCCGAGGTGTGTTTCCTATGTGGAGATATGCCGCTGGTATTCTACGCTTTGCAAGAAGTACCGCACGTCTTGTCGTCAGTTGACAGACGTGCGGTTTTCTTATGGAAACGCCGCAAGATCTGCGTTTCTGAATAAAAATCCTTCGCTGAGATTTCGGGAGGATTTTGCAGGAGTAATTTTTGATTTTGTAAGGAGATGAGGTATTGCATTGAAAGGAAAAGAATTGATACGCCGCCTGTGTCAGATGCTCATCACGCTCTTCGGCGTGAGCTTTCTGACATTCAGCCTGACGTATCTCTCGCCGGGCGATCCTGCGGAAATGCTCTTGGAGGTCGGCGATTCCGTCGTGTCACAGGAAACGATTGACGCGACGCGAAAGGAACTCGGCTTGGATCAGCCGTTTCTCGTGCAGTATGGGAGATGGCTGGGCGGCGTGCTGCACGGCGACATGGGACGCTCATATTCGGCGAAGATCCCCGTGTTCGACAAGCTCATGCAGTGCCTGCCGGGCACGCTGGCGCTCGCCGTAGCTGCGACTGCCATGACGGTCTTGATCTCCCTGCCGTTGGGCATCGTCGCAGCCCTTTACCGCAACCGCTGGATTGACTATGTGATCCGCGTGCTGTCGTTCTTCGGCGTCTCGATGCCGGGCTTTTGGATTGGGCTTGTGCTGCTTTACATCTTTGGACTGAAGCTGCACATCTTTCCGATTGCGGGCGGCGATGTTACGCTGCGCGGCATCGTGCTTCCTGCCTTCACACTTGCCATCGTGATGTCGGCGAAGTATACGCGGCAGGTGCGCACGGCTGTCCTCGAAGAGCTGGGACAGGACTATGTGATCGGCGCGAAGGCGCGCGGTCTTTCCATGCAGCGCATCCTTTGGCGTCATGTGCTGCCGAACGCCTGCCTGCCGCTCGTGACGCTCTTGGGGCTTGCTGTCGGCTGGCTCTTGGGCGGCGTAGCCGTCATCGAGATGGTATTCTCGTGGCCGGGACTCGGCAAGATGGCCGTCCATGCGATCGAGATGCGCGACTATCCGCTGGTGCAGGGGTTCGTGCTGTGGATCGCCATACTCTACATGCTCATCAACCTTCTCGTCGATATTTCTTACGCGCAGCTTGATCCGCGCTTGAAGAGAGGGGGACGCTGATGGCAAAGGACAGGAAACTTTTCTATCTTTATTCAGTCTTGGTCGTTCTGCTCATTTTGGCAGCGGTCGTCGCGCCGTATCTGGCGCCGTATGACCCGTATACGTCCTCGATGCAGATGTCGCTTCTGCCGCCGTCCGCAGAGCATCTCTTTGGCACGGACAAGCTCGGCAGGGATTCTTTCACGCGCATCCTTTACGGCATGAGGATTTCCATCGCTATGGCGCTCGGCATCGTCTTCATCATGTCCGTCGTCGGCACGCTCGTCGGCATCATTGCCGGCTTTGTCGGCGGCAAGGTCGACACCTTGCTCATGCGCTTCACGGACATGGTGCTGGCTTTCCCGGGCATTGTGCTCGCCATCGCCATCGCCGGTATGCTCGGCGGCAGCATCGCGAACACAATCTTGGCGCTTTCCGCCGTCGGCTGGACGAGGTACGCGCGACTGGCGCGCAGCTTGACGCTCAAGCTGGCACAGCAGGACTTCCTCGCGGCAGCCGTCACGAACGGCACGCGCACGTCGATGATCATTTGGCGTCACATCGCGCCGAATCTTCTGCCGACGATCATCTTGACGGCGGCGACGGATATCGGCTCTATGATGATGGAGATCGCCGGTCTGTCATTCCTCGGTTTCGGCGCACAGCCGCCGACGCCCGAGTGGGGACTTATGCTCAACGAGGGGCGGCAGTTCATCCAGACAGCGCCCTGGCTCATGGTCTATCCGGGCGTCGCGATCCTCATCGTCGTCGCCATCTTCAATCTCTGGGGCGACAGTCTGCGCGATGTCATGGATCCCAAAAAGGCAAATTAAGAAAGGGGTATTTTTGTGAACAAAATGAAACGATGGCTTTTCCTGGTATTCACCTTGATCTTCTCCGCCGCAATCTTTGCAGGCTGCGGCTCAGACAAGGCGGACACTTCGACGCTCAAGGTCGGCGTGACGAACTTCGCCGACAGCCTGGAGCCGACGGAGAACTATTTCGGCTGGACCGTCATGCGCTACGGCATGGGCGAGGCCTTGGCAAAGTTCGACGAGAAGATGAACGTGCAGCCGTGGCTGGCGGAGAGCTGGAAGATCAGCGACGACCACCTGACGTGGACGTTCAAGATCCGCGACGGCGTGAAGTTCTCGAACGGCAAGGATCTGACGGCGGAAGCGGTCAAGGCGTCCATCGAGCGCGCTTTCGCGAAGAACAAGCGTGCCGAGACGTTTTTCAAGTACAAGGAAATGAAAGCGGAAGGGCAGAACCTCATCATCACGACGGAGAAGCCTGAGCCGAATATGCCGGGCTTCCTCGCTGACCCGCTCTTCCTCATCGTTGATACGACGGCGGAAGGCGAGCGCGACTTTGCGAAGCAGGGTCCGATCTGCACGGGTCCTTATGTCTGCGAATCCTTCACCAAGGAAAAGGCGGTCATGAAGAAGAATCCGCATTACTGGGATGGCGAAGTGCCGTATGAGACGGTCGAGATTCCCTCGATTGACGACCCGAATACGCGCGCCATGGCTCTCCAGTCGGGCGAAGTCGATATGGCTGTGAACATCGGCGCGGGCGACATCGGTCTTTTCAATGACTCCTCGAAGTTCCACATCGACCGCATCGCGTCTCTGCGCGTGGTGCTCGCACGCATCAATCAGAAGGGCGTCTTGGGCGATCCGAAGGTTCGCGCGGCGTTCATCAGCATGTGCGACCGCAAGTCTTACAATGAGGTTATCCTGAAGGGCACCTTCATCGAAGGCAAGGCGCCGATTCCGCCGTCTATGGACTACGGCTTCGACAAGCTCACCGACCCGAACCACTACGATGTAGAGCGCGCCAAGAAGCTGCTTGATGAAGCCGGCTGGAAGGATACGAATGGCGACGGCATCCGCGACAAGGACGGCAAGCCGCTGAGCGTCGATTTCGTCATTTACAACAGCCGCGCCGAGCTGCCCATCTATGCGGAAGCCGTGCAGGCGGATGCCAAGAAGGTCGGCATTGACGTCAAGATCAAGAGCGTTGACTACAACCTCATCGACAAGATGGGCATCAACGGTGAATATGATCTCCTGATTTCCAATATCACGACGGCAAACACGGGCGATCCTGAGATCTTCCTCAACTGGTACTGGCGCACGAACAAGGACGGCGACAACCCGCAGAACGGCTCGGGCTACAGCAATCCTGCGCTCGACGCGAAGTTCGCCGAGCTTTCCACGGAGTTTGACAAGGCGAAGCGCCGCCAGCTCATGATCGACATCCAGCAGATCATCATGAACGATGGCGCGGGGCTCTTCCTCGGCTATCCTGAGACGAACATCATCAGCTCGACGAAGATCACGGGTGCGAAGATGTATCCGTCCGACTACTATTGGGTGACGAACAAGATCCGCCCGGCGAAGTGAGGAGAAAGGAAGAACGATATGCTTCTTGAGGTTAAGAACCTCCATATCCAGTATGCCGGAACCGAGATGGTGCATGGCATAAGTTTTTCCCTCGATTCCGGCGAAGTATTGTCACTCGTGGGCGAGAGCGGCAGCGGCAAGACCAGCGTCATACGCGCGGTCTTGGGCTGCCTCCCCCACGAGGGGCGCGTGAATGAAGGCGAGATCATTTTTTCCGGCGTGAACATGCTGGAAAATACGCCGAAGATGTGGCGCGACATCAGCGGGCGCAACATCTCGATGATTTTTCAGGACAGCGGCAGCATGATGAATCCCATCCGCACGATCGGCAGTCAGTTTGTCGAATACATCCTTGAGCACAGCTCGATGGAGCCGAAGAAGGCGGAAAAAGAGGCGAAAGAAATGCTGGAAAAGATGCAGCTTCCGAATCCGGATACCATCATGGACAGTTTTCCTTTTGAGCTTTCGGGCGGTATGCGTCAGCGCGTCGGCGTCGCTATGGCGATGTTCTTTCGGCCGCAGCTTCTCTTGGCGGATGAGCCGACCTCGGCGCTTGACGTCACGACGCAGGCGCAGGTGGTCAAAGAACTCATGAAGATCTGCCGCGAGGACGGTACAGCCATCATCCTCGTCACGCATAACCTTGGCGTTGCGACGTATATGTCGGACAAGATCATGGTCATGCAGAACGGGCATGTGGTGGAAGAGGGGACGTCTGAGGCGATCATTGAAAATCCGCAGGCGGATTATACGAAGGAACTCCTGCATTCCGTACCGCAGATCGGAGGTATGTCGTATGCCAGTTAAAAACGAAGAAGTTTTACGCATCGAACATATCACGAAGCGTTTCCCTACAGCTGACGGCCGCGCACTCACGGCATGTGACGATGTGAGCTTCTCCCTCCGCAAGGGGGAGACGCTCGGCATCGTGGGCGAGAGCGGCTGCGGCAAGAGTACGCTGGTCAAGACGCTTATGCAGCTGCATAAGCCGACGGAAGGAAAGATTTTTCTTCGGGATAAGGAGATTACTTCTCTTACGGGAGAGGACGCCCGGCAAAATCGCCGCAGCATCCAGATGGTCTTTCAAGATCCCGGCACGGCGTTCAATCCCAAGATGAAGATCAAGGATATTCTTGCCGAGCCTTTGCGTAATTTCGATCTTTTGAAAACGAGTGCGGCGGAGAAGGCGAAGGAGTTGCTGCACCTTGTCGAGCTGCCCTCAGAATTTGCCGAGCGTTATCCCGGCAATATGAGCGGCGGACAGAGGCAGCGCGTCGGCATCGCGCGCGCACTGGCGCTGGAGCCGGAGATCCTTGTTTGCGACGAGGCGACGAGTGCGCTGGATGTTTCGGTGCAGGAAAAGGTCGTCGAGCTTTTGGCAAGATTGCAGAAGGAGAAGGGCATATCCATCCTCTTCATCTGTCACGATTTGGCGCTTGTATCGCTTTTGACGCACCGCGTCGTCGTCATGTATCTCGGCAATGTCGTCGAGATCCTGCAGGCGAAGGATTTGCCCGAGGCGAAGCATCCCTATACGCAGGCATTGATGAAGTCGGTTTTCCCGCTGCAGCCCAAGGGTGAAGCGGATGTCCGTCTGCTTCGCGGAGAGATACCCAGTCCGCTCGATGTGCCGCAGGGATGCCCCTTCCAAAACCGCTGCGACCAATGTATGCCTGTTTGCAAAGAGACGAAGCCTAAGCGCAGAGAATTTGCATCGGGACATGTCGTAGCATGTCATCTGTTTTCTGAAGGTGAAGCGGAAGCAAAGGGAGCTTGAGACGATTTATGACATGGACTGCCCACGACCGCAAGTATCTTGCGATCGCTATGCCTGCCGCCCTGGAAGGCGTCTTTATGAATCTCCTGAGTATGGCGGATCTCATCATGGTCGGCGCCTTGGGAACGCTTTCCATCGCTGCTATCGGCATATTTGAGCAGCCGCGCATGGTACTCTTGACCGTCGCTCGATCCTTCGCCTCTGTGCTCGTGCTCTTGACAGCGCGGCGCGTGGGTGCGGGAAACCGTAAGGGGGCGGGAGAGGTGCTCGTGCATTCCGTATTTGTTACAGCGCCGATTCTCGCCGCCATGCATCTGGGCGCGTTTTTCTTCTTGGAGGATGTGCTTTTCGTCGCGGGCGTCAAGGAAGAATATCTTGCTCTTGCCGTATCGTATGCGACGATTGCGGTTGCTGCGGTATTTTTCCTTTCCCTAGCGACGCTTCTGCAGGCCGTGCTCATCGGGTTCGGCAATACGGCGCTCGTTCTTGCTATCAATGTGGCGAGCAATGTTCTCAATGTCATAGGCAATGCGTTTTTGATCTTTGGTCTGGGTCCCTTTCCTGCGCTTGGCGTCGAGGGGGCAGCGATTGCTACGCTCTTAGGCGCTTTCTTTGCTTTTGCTGCAACATTGATCGCGCTTTTTGGCATGGGTGTTTTCTCCGAGGTGCAGCAGATTTTTCCCGATCTGCCGTTTCTGCGGGAGTTTGGCAGGCTTTTTACCGGCATTTTCGGTGAAATGGGCTGTGAGCGCGTCGGCATGGTGCTTTATTCGCGCATGGCGGCGGAGCTTGGTACGATTCCTTTTGCTGTCCACAGTATATGTATGAATTTCTGTGACCTCTACTACGGCTTCGCGCAAGGCATGGGAAAGGCGAGCATGGTGCTCGCAGGCCAGGCCTGCGGCGCACGGCGCGTGCAGGGATGGCGCGCCTACCTGCGTGCAGGCGTCAAGTGGGGATTGGGGTTTTCTCTGCTCGCTGCTCTTTTGACGGCGATTTTTTCCAGCTCCATCATCGGCCTGTATGACAGCGATCCTGCGGTCATCGGCATGGGGACGCCGATCATGCTCTTTGTAGCGGCAGTCAGCTTCCCCGAGGCTTTGGCGCTGATCTTTGCCGGCGTTTTGCGCGGCAGCGGCAAAACGGGGCAGGTGGCGATGTGCTATTTCGTCAGTGTGACATTCCTGCGCCCGATATTCACGGCGTTCCTGCTCTATGGGCTGGGGCTTGGAATCTTGGGCGCATGGATTGCGCTGCTCTTTGACCAATGTTTGCGGGCCGTTTCGTCGGGGTTTCTCGTGCGGCGGGTGCGTGTTGCAGCGTTGATGGGCAAAGGGTAGCCGAACCTATTGCATAGAAAAAGTCGAGATGTGATTTTTCATCGCTTCTCGACTTTTTTTGTGGAATTTTTGATAAAAGGAGGACAATCTCTTGACGGAATGGCATTTTCGGTTTATTCTCTGTTCAAAGCGATTGCATAGAAACATCCTAGTAGAAGTGGAAAAGAGGCTGTAAGGAATGGAAAGACAGAAAAGGGTTTTGGCGATACATGATATTTCGGGCGTGGGGAAGTGTTCGCTGACGGTGGCTTTGCCGATCATTTCGGCGGCAGGCGTCGAGTGTTCGGTGCTGCCGACGGCGGTCTTATCGACGCATACGGGCGGCTTTACAGGCTTCACCTATCGGGATCTGACCGAGGATATTTCGCCGATGGTCGCGCATTGGCAGGCGCTCCATTTGAAATTTGACGGCATTTACACAGGCTTTCTCGGCTCTTTTGAGCAGATCAAGCTCGTCGGCGATGCCTTTTCCGCCTTGGCGGACAAGGATACGCTGCTCGTCGTCGATCCTGTCATGGCGGACGGCGGCAAACTCTATACGAGCTTCGATATGACATTCCCACCGGCGATGAAGGGGCTTTGCTCTAAGGCGGACGTCATTCTGCCCAATATGACAGAGGCGGCGTTCATGCTTGGGGAGCCTTACGAGGATGGGCCGTATACGCAGGCGTATGTGGACGGCTTGCTGCATCGGCTGGCAGAGGAGATTTCTGTCAAATACATCGTGCTGACGGGCGTATATTTTGATGATAAAGAACTCGGTGCAGCGGTTTATGATGCGGTGTCTGATGAGGTTCAATACGTCCTTGGCGAAAACATTCCGGGCAGTTACCACGGTACGGGGGATGTGTTCGGCAGTGCATTCATCGGCGCGGCAGTCAGCGGCAGGTCGATGGTGGAAGCTGCACGCATCGCCGTCGATTATACGGTAGACTGCATCGCTTGGACGAAGGAAGCGGGTACGGACATTCGCTACGGCGTCAATTTTGAGCGCTATCTTGGCAGTTACAGCAGAAAATTAGGGTTATAAGGGAAAAACAAGGGGATTGTGCCGGATCTGGCGCAATCCCCTTTTATGTGTTCCAGAGATAAGCGCGGCACCAAAAGGCATTGAAAAGAAGGAGTGCGGCAGACAGGAAGAAAAGGCTCGGGATGCTCAGCGCCGCAGCGATATGGCCGCCGAGAATGGAGCCGAGGAACATGCCGATGAATTGAAACGTCTGTGTGACGCCGTAGACGCGACCGAAGGCTTCTTCCGGCGTATAGCGGCGAATCAAGGCGTTGATGACGGGCAGAAGTCCAGCCGTTGCAATCCCCATGCAAAAGCGCAGGCAGCCAAGTTCTCCTGGCGTGCGGGCGACTCCCTGCAGGACGAGTGTAAGAGCGGCAAGAAGAAGCGATGCGAAGAGAATACGCGCTTCGCCTTTGTGGTCGGCAAGATCGCCGATGCGCGAGGCGCTGATCATGCCGGCAAAGCCGGATGCGGAGAAGATGCAGCCGGCGACCAGTGCGATAGGGACGCCGCCGTCGGAAAGCTCGGATACATAGAGCGTAAGCACGGGAAGAATCGAGATGATGGCAAATTGTACGAGAAGTGTCGTGAGAAAAAGACCGAGAATCAAATGGGGAGAACGAAGACTTTTTGCGGCGGCAGTCCATGTGATTTGTTTTCTTGCTGAGGTTGGCTGAAACGTTTCCCGCACGAAGAGAATGGCGAGGAATCCGAGAATGCAAAGGCCGCCCATGACGAAAAAGCTGCCGCGATAGCCGACAAAGCCTGAGAGCCAGCCGCCGAAAAGAGGACCGATGAGTGCGCCTGGGACTTGTCCTGTGAAGTAGATGCTCAAAGCCCAAGCAGAATGTTCCTGCGGCGTTTCCTGTGCGATGAGCGGTATGCACGCGCCTTGGAAACCGCTGAGCGCCCCTTGTAAAAGGCGCAGAAGCGTGAGATGCCCGACGTTTTGCGCCAAGCCCATGCCAGCGAATACGAAAGCGAGCCAAAAACTCGCGCGCAGAGCCATGCGCTTTCTCCCATAGCGGTCGGAAAGCCGTCCCCAAATCGGCGAAAAGATCGCCAGCATCAAAAAGTTTCCGCTGAATATGATGCCCGCCCAACGTGCCACCTCATCCGTATCCGTGATGCCGAGGTCGCTGATGTAAAGCGGCAGGATGGGGGCAAGCTGACTCGTACCGACGGAGACGATGAATGTAGCACAGGAGCAAATATAGAGATTGCGCTTCCAGATTTCCATGCGATCACCTTTTTATATCCCCCTGTGGGGGTTATTTCGTGTTTAGTATAGCACGTTTTTTCCGAAAAGAAAATATTTCCCGTTTGCTTTGTAAAAGCGCGTTGCTGCAAAGGTTTACAAGAACGCGGCAATTATGCTATAATGCTTTAGGTATTTCAAGTGTTTCCGCGGCTACGACACCGATTTTCTCCGACGATACCGTGGCTGTAGGAGGAAAAGATTTTAGTAGGAGGGCTATTTATGCTGACACAGGAAGCAAAGCAGAGGATTATCGAGGAAAATGCTGTTCATGAGGGCGATACGGGTTCGCCTGAGGTGCAGATCGCGCTCTTGACGGCACGCATCGTCTATTTGACGGAACACCTCAAGGAGCATAAGAAGGATCATCATTCGAGACGCGGTCTTTTGAAGATGGTCGGTCATCGCCGGAGACTTTTGAGCTATCTTTACAACAGCGATATCGAGCGCTATCGTGCAATCATCGCGAAGCTGAACTTGAGAAAGTAAGAAAAGGGCGGGGATTTATCCCCGCTTTTTTGTATATGGCAAGGATAATTCATTTTTTTGTCGAATAGGAATATGAATCAAAGACAAAGGTAGAAAATAGGAGGAACTCAGATGCAGAGTTTTGAAATGCAGCTTGGCGGTCGTTCGCTGATCATCGAGCAGGGAAAGATGGCGAAGCAGGCGAACGGATCCGTGCTTGTGCGCTATGGTGATACGGTGGTGCTTGTTGCAGCGACGGCGTCGTCGGAGCCGCGCGAGGGCGTGGACTTTTTTCCGCTGACCGTGGATTTCGAGGAGAAGATGTACGCCGCCGGCAAGATTCCGGGCGGTTTCATCAAGCGCGAGGGTCGTCCGAGTGAGTCGGCGATTCTTTGCAGCCGCTTGATTGATCGTCCGATTCGTCCGCTCTTTCCCGAAGGCTTTCGGAACGATGTGCAGATCATCGCGACGGTCCTTTGCGTTGAGCAGGACAATGCGCCGGAGATCGCCGGCATGATCGGCGCTTCGTGCGCTCTGTGCATCTCCGATATTCCGTTTGGCGGTCCGATCGCGGGCGTCAAGGTCGGTCGTGTAGACGGCGCGTTCGTCGTCAATCCGACGGAGGCGCAGCGTGCGGTTTCCGACTTGAATCTGACGGTGGCAGGTTCGCATGACGCCGTCATGATGGTGGAGGCGGGCGCGAACGAGCTTCCCGAAGAGGTCATCTTGGAGGCGATTCTCTTCGGACATAAAGAGATCCGGCGTATCGTTGAATTTCAGCAGGAGATCGTCGCCGCTTGCGGTAAGGAGAAGCGGCAGGTGAAGCTCTTCCTTGCGCCGGCAGAGCTCGATCAGGCGATTCGCGATTATGCCGCCGCACGTCTTGACGAAGCCGTACGCAATCCCGACAAGCTGGCGCGTGACGAGAATATCGCCGCCATCGGTGCGGAGGTGCTTGAGCATTTTCTCGCGGATTATCCGGAAAATGTCAAGGAGATCGCCGCTGTCACGCACAAGATTGTCAAAGAGAGCGTGCGCCGCATGATTACGCATGAGAAGATTCGTCCCGATGGGCGCGCGCTCGATGAGGTGCGCCCGGTGAGCTGTGAAGTTGGTCTTTTGCCTCGTACGCATGGCTCCGGGCTTTTCACGCGCGGACAGACGCAGGTCCTCACGATCACGACGCTCGGCTCCATTGGTGACGAGCAGATCATCGACGGCTTGGGACCCGAGCAGTCGAAGCACTACATCCATCAGTACAATTTCCCCGGTTACAGTGTCGGCGAGGCACGTCCGGCGCGAGGACCCGGCAGACGTGAGATCGGACACGGAGCCTTGGCGGAGCGCGCTCTTTTGCCCATGCTTCCGTCGTTGGAGGAGTTCCCCTATACCGTGCGTCTTGTATCGGAGGTTTTGGAGTCGAACGGCTCAAGCTCTATGGGCAGCGTCTGCGGCAGCACGCTCTCTCTGATGCATGCAGGCGTTCCGATCAAGCGCCCTGTTTCAGGCGTCGCTATGGGTCTTGTCAAGGACGGCGATCAATATACGATATTGACGGATATTCAAGGCATGGAAGACGCTTTGGGCGATATGGATTTCAAGGTCGCGGGCACGGAAAAGGGCGTGACGGCGATCCAGATGGATATCAAGATCGCCGGCATCACACGCGACATCTTGCTCGCGGCGCTTTCGCAGGCGAAGCGCGGTCGTGCTTTTATCTTGGATAAGATGCTCGCGGTCATCGACAAGCCGGCGGCGGAGCTTTCGCCGTATGCGCCGCGCGTCACGGTCATGAAGATTCATGTGGACAAGATTCGCGAGGTCATTGGCTCGGGCGGCAAGACGATCAAGAAGATCATCGACGAGACGGGCGTGCAGATTGATATTCAAGAGGACGGCACGATCTTCATTTCAGCTGTCGATGGTGATAGCGCCAAGAAGGCGCAGCAGATCATCGAGGATATCGTGCGCGATGTAGAAGTGGGCGCCGTCTATAAAGGCAAGGTCACACGCATCATGAATTTCGGCGCTTTCGTCGAGATCCTGCCGGGCAAGGAAGGTCTCTGCCATATCTCGCAGCTTGCTCGCCATCGTGTCGCACAGGTCGAGGACGTCGTGCATGAAGGCGATGAGCTTGAGGTTAAAGTCGTAGAGATTGATAAACAGGGGCGCGTAAATCTCTCGCACAAGGTTCTGCTCTAATTACAGCGGATGGTCTAAAAGGCTCGCATGGTTTTTTACCATGCGGGCTTTTTTAAAATATGAGAATCATTTCCTATTCTTTTCTGCTATACATGTTTTTATGGCTTATTGTCTTTTTTTCACTATAAATGTATAATGAGATAAGAAGTTTTTGGAGAGCTTCGGAAAGGATGAATTTCGATGATAGGCGATCTTTTGCGTGCAGAACGCGAGAAGCAGAATTTATCGGTCAAGGATATCGAAAAAGCTACGAGTATACGCGCTTTATATATAGATGCAATCGAAAAGGGCGATTACAAGACTTTGCCCGGCGAGGTGTATGCCAAGGGGTTTGTCCGCAATTATGCAAATTATCTCAAGCTCGATGCCAATGCTGTCGTCAATAGTTTCAATGAGGAACTGCATCCGCAGGAAGATCTAAGCGTGGAGGCTTCGGCTTCTTTGGCAGATGAAGCAACTCGTATGCAATCCGCAGAAAGAACTGCAGAAGAATATCGTGGACCGAAAATCACATCCCTTGAGAGCTACCCTATGGAGAAATCTTCTCATGGCGTTCGCAATGCGCTGCTCGTGGCGGCAGCGGTCTTTGTCGTTGCTTTCGCGGCTCTCGTCGCTTTCGGCGGGGAAGATGAAATGACTGCGCCGACGAGAAGTGCAGGCACGGAGACGGTTCAGCATGGGCAGCGGCAGACGGAAGCGGCGCCTAAACCGACGGTGGACGGCGTGGAAATGACGCTGAACTTTACGGATCGCTGCTGGACGGAGGTCGTCGTCGACGGCAAGACGGAGTTTGAAGGAACTGCCGAAAAGGGCAAGACTCTGACGGTGAAGGGGAAGGATAAGGTTCGTATCACGGCGGGAAATGCCGGAGCGCTCAAGCTTTCTTTGAACGGTAAAGATATGGGAACCATTGGGCAAAGGGGCGAAGTGGTGGAAAAGACCTTTTCCAAGGATGCTGCCACGACTGTGCGCTAAATGGACGAAAGAATGCAGGGCTTTTTGCCGATGAGCCGCACGGAAATGGCAAAAAGAGGCTGGGATGCGCTTGATTTCATCTTTGTTTCCGGCGATGCTTATGTCGATCATCCGGGGTTTGGTGCGGCGATCATCTGCCGTGTGCTGGAAGCGCACGGTTATCGTGTCGGCATCATAGCCCAGCCCGATTGGCACAGTACGAAAGATTTTCGACGTTTAGGCAAGCCTCGGCTTGCCTTTCTTGTATCGAGCGGCAATCTCGATTCTCAGCTCAGCCGCTTCACGGCGGCAAAGAAGCTGCGCCGCCAAGATGCTTATTCGCCCGGCGGACGCATGAACTGCCGTCCGGAGCGTGCCGTTGCTGTTTATACGAAAAGGCTGCGCGAGACTTGGGGAAGCGTTCCCATCATCATCGGCGGCATTGAAGCGAGTTTGCGCCGCATGACGCATTACGACTATTGGCGTGATGAGGTGCGCCCATCCATTCTCTTGGAAAGCGGCGCCGATCTCCTTATCTACGGCATGGGGGAGAAGCAGATCATCGAGATCGCCGCAGAGCTTCATGCGGGCGTCGCGATTGCGCATGTGCAGGATGTGCGCGGCACTTGTTACGCTGTGCCGAATCGTGACTATGTATGGGACTATCTGGAGCTGCCGTCGTATGAAAAGGCGGTGAAGGATAAGCGGCAGTTTGCCGAAGCTTTTCGCCTGGAATATTTGGAGCAGGATCCTCTGCGTGGACGACGGCTTATTCAGCAGAATGCAGAAATCTGTGTCGTGCAGAATCCCCCTGCGCTGCCTTTGACGACGGCGGAGATGGATGAGATCTATGAACTGCCGTATCGCTATACATGGCATCCTGCCTACGATAAGGCGGGCGGCGTACCCGCCGTCGCTGAGGTCAAGTTCGGTCTTGTCAGTCAAAGGGGCTGCTTCGGCGGCTGTCATTTTTGTGCCATCGTATCGCATCAAGGGCGCATCATTCAGCATCGGAGCAAGGAATCGCTGCTCGCAGAAGCGAAGCGCTTGATCGCGCTGCCGGATTTCAAAGGATATATTCACGATGTCGGCGGCCCGACGGCAAACTTCTACGAGCCGTCATGCAGTCATCAGCTTGTGCGCGGCACATGCCGCGGCAAGGCGTGCCTTTCGCCGCCGTGTGAGAACTTGTGCGCCGATCATAAGGAATACCTCTCCGTATTGCAAAGTTTGCGCGCCTTGCCCGGCGTGAAGAAGGTGTTCATTCGTTCGGGCATACGCTTTGATTACTTGCAAAAAGCAGAGGATGATTTCTTGGAGGTCTTGTGCCGCCATCATATCAGCGGACAGCTGCGCATAGCTCCCGAGCATGTGTCGAACCGCGTCACGCGCCTGATGGGAAAGTCGAACAAGTCGGTGTATCTGCGCTTTGTCCAAGCGTTTGAAGCGATGAACAAGAGGCTCGGCAAGAAGCAGTATCTCGTGCCGTATTTCATGTCGAGCCACCCGGGATCACAGATCGAGGACGCTGTTGAGTTGGCAGAGTTCATTCATGAGCGCGGATATCATCCGGAACAGGTGCAGGACTTCATCCCGACCCCCGGCACGCTTTCAACCTGTATGTACTACACAGGAATCCATCCTTTGACGGGAGAGAAAGTTTATTCGGCGAAGACAGCGGAAGAAAAGAAGATGCAGCGTGCGCTTTTGCAGTATTGGCTGCCGCACAATGACGCCATTGTGCGCAGGGCTTTATATGCGGCGGGCAGAAGCGACCTCATCGGTTATGGGAAGAAGTGTCTGCTGCGTCCAAAGAAACGGGAACAGATCAAAAAACGGAGAAAAGAGAAGGGGATATAGATGCGTTGCCCATTTTGCAAAAAGGCTGACAGCCGTGTCATTGATTCGCGTGCTGCCGATGACGGCAATACCATTCGCCGCCGTCGGGAGTGTACAGCCTGCAGCAGGCGGTTTACAACATACGAAACGGTGGAGAAGATTCCGCTGATGGTCATAAAAAATGACGGCAGGCGCGTCGTCTTTGACCGCAACAAGCTCTTGAACGGCTTGATTCGCTCGTGCGACAAGCGTGATATTCCAACCGAGCGCATCGTCGCCTTGGCGGATGACATCGAAAAGGAGCTTCGCAATACGATGGATCGCGAAGTTTATACGCGCGACATCGGTGAGCTTGTCATGGAAAAGCTCAAAAACTTTGACGAGGTCGCATACATCCGCTTTGCTTCTGTCTACCGCAAGTTTGCTGACATCAGCGGTTTCCGTGAGGAGTTGGAAGCGCTGATTCGGGAGAAGAATCCGTCTTGAGTTGGAAGATAAAACGACGTCTGCGTGCGCAGCTTGAACGTGAGAGGGGATATTTCTCCTTCCCTGCCGGAACGAGGCGAAATTTTGCTTTGGTATATCCCAACTCCTATTTCGTCGGCATGTCGAACTTGGGGTTTCACATCATCTACGAACTCTTGAACCGTCGCAGCGATACCGCCTGCGAACGGTTTTTTCTGCCGTCTGAAGAGGAGCAGCGAGAGTATGAGCATACGGGGACGCCGCTTCTGAGCATGGAAAATCAGCTGCCGCTTCATCGGTTTCCCTTGATTGGCTTTGCCGTCTCCTTCGAGATGGATTACTTCCATCTGCTGCGCATTTTGCAGCTCGGCAAGGTGAAGTTGCTGGCGTCGGAGCGCGGTGAGCAAGATCCCATCGTTCTTGCAGGCGGTCCTTGTTCCACGTTCAATCCGGAACCTCTGAGCCTTTTCGTCGATGCGTTCATCATCGGTGAGGGAGAGGTCGTCATGCCTCCTCTGATGGATGCTTATGATGCCGCCGTGCAGGCAGGGCTTTCGCGTGAGGCGATCTTGAAGGCTATGTCGAAGGTCGCCGGCGTCTATGTGCCATCCCTTTATGCGCATGACTACGATGCAGCGGGGCGATTGAGCGGCATCCGCGCTAAAGACGGCGCACCGCAGCGCGTCGAACGTCAATGGGTGCGCAATCTCGATGATTTTCCGGCGCACACCGTGATCGTCACCGAAGATACGGAATTCAACCTCTACTTGATTGAAACGGCGCGCGGCTGCGGCAGGCATTGCCGATTCTGCATGGCAGGCTATTGCTTCCGGCAGCCGCGCAATCGCTCTTTGGCGGTTTTGGAGAGAGAGGTGCAGGCGGCGAAGAAGTATCAGAAACGGATCGGGCTCATGGGGGCGGCGATCTCGGATTATCCAGAAATTGATGCTCTTTGCCGTGATATTTTGAAGGAGAACTTAGGCATGTCCGTCGCGTCTTTCCGCGCGGATTCCGTCACGGCAGAGCTTGTTGCATCTCTCGCGAGGAGCGGGCTTCGCACGATCACGCTTGCTCCGGAGGCAGGCAGTGTGCGCATGAGAAAGGTCATCAACAAGGGCATCGAAGAGGAGCATCTGCTCCGTACGGTCGATCTCGCACTGCAGGCAGGCATTCATCAGTTTCGTCTCTATCTCATGATCGGTCTGCCTCATGAGGAAGAAGAGGATATTGAGGCGATCGTCGCCATGACTTTGCGTCTGCAGGAACACATACGACAGAAAAAGGAGCGGGCGCAGATCACCTTGAGCATCAATCCGTTTATCCCTAAGCCTTTCACGCCGTTTCAATGGCTGCCGATGGCATCGGAGAAGCGGGTTAAGGATGCGCTCAAGACGGTTCGCAAAGGTTTGGCGGCGCATAAGAACATCCGTATCATCGCTGAATCGCCGAAGAGCGCCTATGTGCAGGGGGTACTGGCGCGCGGGGATCGACGCACAGCACATGCGCTCTACCACGCGTTTTTGTCCGGCGGCGCCAAGGCTTTCAAGCGTGCGATGAAGGAAGACGGACTTTCTTTTGAAGATTTTTTGTGTGCGGAACATACGGAAGCGGCTCTTTTCCCTTGGGATACGCTTGATATGGGATTTTCTAAGCAGTATCTTTACCGGGAACTGCAAAAAGCGGCGGAACTGCAATATACGAAACCGTGCTTTTCCGGCTGTAAACGCTGCGGCGTTTGTGATACAATGGAGGAAGGATAATGTTTCAGTTGAAACAGAGCGGCGGCATGTGGCTCGGCGCGTTTTCGCTGTTTCCCGAAGAAGGGCTTGTGCATGGCATTTCCACGCGGTTCGGCGGCGTTTCCAAAGCGCCGTTTGCATCTTTGAACATGGCGCTCCATACGGGGGATTCTCCGTCGGATGTTTGGGAGAATCGTCGGCTTTTTGCAGAGGTTTTGCAGGTGGACGCCGAGCGTATCGTCACACCGCGCCAAGTGCATGGCGATGCAATTCATATCGTTCAAGCAGCCGATGCGGGCATAGGGGCAAAGCGCTTCGATGAATCCGTTTTCGCGTGCGACGCTTTGCTCACACAGGAGCCGGATATACCTTTGATGCTCTGCTTCGCCGACTGCGTGCCGCTCCTTTTTTTTGATCCCGTGCAGCGTGTCGCCGCTGTCGCTCATGCCGGCTGGAAAGGAACGGCGGCAAGGATCGGGCAAAAGACCGTGCTTCGTATGCAGGAGGTATTTCATTCACGTCCGCAGGATGTGTTGGCAGGGATAGGGCCTGCGATCGGCGCGTGCTGTTTTGCAGTCGGTGAAGAAGTGACGCAAATTTTTCGAGCAGCATTCCCCGAAAATCCGCAGATCCTTTCCCGTTCATCCGAAGGAAACGCCACGGTGGATTTGTGGGCTGCCAATCGTCTGCAATTAGAAGAAGCGGGACTTCTTCCGGAACATATCGACAGTGCAGATGTATGTACGATGTGCAGCGCCGAGAGATTTTATTCCTATCGCCAGGCGCAGGGGAATACCGGCAGGTTTGCCGCATGGATTGCGTTAAGGAGGGACGTAAATTGATCGAAGAGAATTTGCGTGTCGTTTTGCGCTCCATTGAAGAGAGCAGGGCGAAGAGAAAACTTGCCGATCCGAAAGAGCCTGTTCGGCTTGTGGCGGTGACGAAAAATCATGAGGTTCATGAGATGCGCGAGGCGATCGCGTGCGGCGTGACGGACATCGGTGAAAATCGTATTCAAGAAGCGCGGGAAAAGTTTGCGGCACTTGAGAGAGATGTTGTCAGGCACCTCATCGGTCATTTGCAGAAAAACAAGGCGAAGTATGCCGTGAGCCTTTTTGACTTGATTCATTCCGTAGATACCACGGAGCTTGCGCAGGTCTTGGACAAGGAAGCGGGAAAAATCGGCAAAGTGCAGGACGTTCTGGTGCAGGTCAATCTCGCCAGGGAAGCGACGAAGTCCGGCGTCTATGAAGAAGAATTGCAGCCCATGCTTGAAGCTGTCGATAATCTTTTGCATTTGCGTTTATGCGGTCTGATGTGCATAGCGCCCAATTACGAAAATGTCGAGGATGTTCGGCCTCTTTTTCGCCGCATGTATGAAATTTTTCAAAGAACAAAGGAGTTTCCTTGGAAAACGGCGAATATAATATACTTGTCAATGGGTATGACACATGATTATCGGATTGCTGTGGAGGAAGGCGCCAATATCGTTCGTGTCGGCACGGCCATTTTCGGGCCACGTCAGTATTGAGGAGGGAACAAGGATGAGCTTCATTGATAAGGTCTGCGGAAAAATCGGCCTGATCGATCCGGAAGACATCAACGATAAAAGGGATTCGCGCGACGAAGACGATGATTTTGCAGAATCTGATGAGCTGGATCGGATGGAGAATCCGGCGTCGAACGTCGTGAATTTCCAAGCCGCTGCATCGAATGTCTCGATGAATAATGTCACCGCCTACAAGATGAAGGTCGTCGTCATCGAGCCAAAGTCCTTTGACGACGCACAGCAAGTGGCGAACTGTCTGCGTGAAAAACGGCCCGTCGTCATCAATTTCGAAAACACTATCGAAGAGGATGCAAAGCGTATCACAGATTTCATCAGCGGTACGATCTACGCCTTGAATGGTGAAATCAAAAAGGTCAGTCACAATGTCTTTTTCTGTGCGCCGAGCAATGTCAATATTTCGTATTCAGAAGATAAAAAATCGGTGTCGGCTGAAATGCCGTGGCTGAAGAAATAAGGCGGCCGCAATGAAACTTGCTTTGATCGGCGGCGGCATGATGGCGGAAGCTGTCATTGCCGGAGTTTTGCGCGAGAATGTGCTTTTGGCGTCGGATGTTTTTGTATCGGAGCATAAGGCGGCGCGTGCAGAGGAGCTGCGCAGGAAATATGGCGTACAGGCTTTTTGCAGTGCGGCGGCTTTTTTAGAAGATATGGACGTGGTATTCCTCGCTGTCAAGCCGAATGCAGCGGAAAAGGCGATGGAAGAGCTTCGCGGGCATTTGCGTCCCGACACTGTTCTTGTCTCCATCGTGGCAGGACTGACGCTTTCTAGGATCGAGAAGATGTTTCCGCAGCAGCCGGTCATCCGCGTCATGCCCAATACGCCGCTTGCCGTAGGCGCAGGGATGTCTGCCTATGCGCTCGGTTCGTGTGCAGAAGAAGCGCATGAAGAAAAGGTGCATGAGATTCTTGCGGCGGCGGGCAAGGTCGTCTGTCTCAAAGAATCTTTGATGGATGCTGTTACGGGACTGTCGGGCAGCGGTCCGGCGTTCGCCTTCCTTGTTATCGGTGCGCTCGCAGACGGCGGCGTGGCGGCTGGTCTGCCTCGCAAAGAAGCTCTGCTCATGGCGGCGCAGACGATGCTTGGAGCCGCTAAGATGGTTCTCGATACGAAACAGCATCCCGCAGAACTTCGCGATCAGGTTACATCGCCGGCGGGGACGACGATCGCCGGCGTGCGCGTGCTTGAGCAGCGTGCCGTGTGCGGCGCTTTTCTGGACGCCGTGCTTTGTGCGGCGGAAAAATCCAAGTCTTTAGGGGAATGATATGTCGAATAGAGAAAAAATCCTGCGCTTTTATCGCGGTTCTGAAGGTGAGGAAACGGCAGTAAAATTGGTGGATGCTGCGGAAAAGGCGATGAAGAATCAAAAGTTTCGCCTTACGGCGTTTCTTGATCCCTTTGGACAGGAGATCGCTGAGATCGTGGCTGCAAACTTCGATGGATTGAAGGTTTCTTTCAACGGCGGCTATTTGGGGGCGGAACGCCAGCGCGCCGTTTTTCAGCATGAAGATTTTCGTGGCGCGCCTGCATGGGAAATCGCTGTTGTAAAGGCGCAGTGGAAGGACGCGTTCACGCATATTTCTCATCGCGATGTGCTGGGCGCTCTTATGGGACTGGGCGTTGAGCGCGAGATCATCGGCGATATTCAGCTGCAGCAGGGAACGGCAAAAATCGTTGCCGTTGAAAATATGACAGATTTTCTTCTGCAGAACTGTGTGCAGTTTGGCGCGGCGCATGTTTGCTGTTCTTTGGGAGAGTTGTCATCGTTGGCGCCGCGTGAGGAACGCTGCAAGGAGATCCGTGCGACCGTGGCTTCCCTGCGCGTCGATTCCATCGCCGCTGCAGGCTTTGGCATGTCTCGCAGCCGTGCGGCAGCGGATATTGCGGCGGAAAAGCTCAAGCTGAATTGGCAGTCCGTCAAAAACGCTTCACAGTCTGTGAAAGAGGGCGATGCGCTCTCCATGCGCGGCAGGGGGCGGCTGGAAGTATCGGAGATTCGAGGACAGACGAAGAAGGGCCGCATCAGTGTTCTGCTCCATCGCTATTTATAACCGCGGTAAGCAAAGGTTTCGCCATATAGAAAGGGATGAGGCGTTCTCGTGCCTATTTTTCTGAGTATCGGTATCGTCGTTTTGGATCAACTCATAAAATTCATTGTTGCTCATGAAATGTTTCCGGGGATGTCCTTTCCCGTCATACAAGATATTTTTCATATCACGTTCGTTTTGAATCCCGGCGCCGCTTTTGGCATCCTTGCCCATCAGCGCTCTTTTTTTATCGTCATGGGGATCGCCATTGTCCTTCTTGGCATCGGTCTCCTTCCGTATATTCGCCGCCAATGTCCGATGTTTCGCTACGGTACGGCGCTTCTTATCGGCGGCGCCTTTGGCAATTTGATCGACCGCATACGTTTTGGTCATGTCATAGATTTCTTCGATTTTCGTATATGGCCTGTATTTAATATCGCGGATATTGCCATCGTACTCGGCGTTGGCGCCATCATCTATGCGATACTCTTCAAAATGCACGCGGCGGAGAATTCATGATGATGGAAGAGTTGCTGATCGTCGATGAAGCATCTTGCGGGAAACGCCTCGATGTGTTTCTTGCCGATAAAAAAACGCAGTTTTCCCGCTCACATATACAAAAAATGATCGCCGACGGCGCCGTTCTGCGCAACGGCAGGGAAGCAAAGGCGAATGACAGGCTGCGCTCGGGCGACAGCCTTCAAGTGCGTGTGCTTGAAGCACAGGAATTAAAGATTTTGCCGGAGCCGATTCCGTTGGATGTATTGTATGAGGATCAAGATATGATCGTCATCAATAAGACGCGCGGCATGGTCGTTCATCCGGCGCCGGGCGTTTCGAGCGGTACGCTGGTCAATGCGCTGCTGTATCACTGTGGGGATCTTTCGGGCATCAACGGCGTCATTCGTCCGGGTATCGTTCATCGTCTGGATAAGGATACGTCGGGCGTCATGGTGGCGGCGAAAAATGATGCGGCGCACGTCGATCTTGCCGAGCAGATTCGTTTGAAATCGGCGCATCGAACATATCAGGCTTTTGTCTCCGGCAATATTGCGGAAGAAAACGGTGTGATTCGTGCGCCCATCGGACGTCATCCGACAGAGCGCAAGAAGATGGCTGTCGTGCCGAACGGCAAGGATGCGACGACGCTCTTTCGTGTCATGGAGCGTTTCTCTGCATATACCTTCGTCGAGTGTCGCCTGCAAACGGGACGCACGCATCAGATTCGCGTCCACATGGCGTACATCGGGCATCCCGTGCTCGGCGATCCGAGATATGGCAGGAAATCGCCTTTTGCCATAGAGGGTCAGGCGCTTCATTCGTGTGCGCTTCTTCTTACGCATCCGCGTACGAAAGAACGTATGCGCTTTGCTGCGGATATGCCGCAGGATATGAAGAAGATCCTGCATGATTTACGGCGGGGCTGATGAGGCTGCCGGAGATATGGTGAAGGCAACGCGCATCTTTGGATATGGGAAAGGAGAGGGATGACATGGCATCATGGGTGGACAAGACCGTTCTGATGGATGAGGATGCGATTCGCCGTGCATTGACGCGCATTTCGCATGAAATTGTAGAGAGGAACAAGGGAACGCAGAACATCGTTCTCGTTGGCATACGGAGTCGGGGTATTCCGCTCTCGGAGCGAATCGCGGCGATGATTGAGCGAATTGAAGGAATCCGACCGGCACTGGGCATCCTCGACATCACGCTGTATCGCGATGATCTCTCGACGTTGTCGTATCAGCCTGTCGTGCGTGAGACGGAGATTCCTGTCGATATTACGGACAAGACCATCGTGCTCGTCGACGACGTACTCTACACGGGCAGGACGATTCGTGCGGCTCTCGACGCTTTGATTGATATGGGACGACCGAAGAGCATACAGCTTGCCGTCTTGATTGATCGCGGTCATAGGGAATTGCCGATTCGTGCAGATTTTGTTGGGAAAAATGTCCCAACCTCGTCGAAGGAAGAGATTCGCGTCATGCTGCAGGAACACGATGCGGATGAAAGAGTCATGCTTTCCGAGCGGAAAGATGGATGAAAACCACAGGGCGGGGGGATGGATCGAAAATAATCTTGCTGCAAAAAGCAGGATATATCGAGTATTCAGAGAATAAAGAAAACATAATATAACGAGGAGTTGATCAAATGAAAGAGTACGCAAGCACGAATATCCGCAACATTGCCTTGGTCGGGCACGGCAAATCGGGCAAGACGAGCATCGCGGAGGACTGCCTCTTCAATACGGGAGCGATCAAGAGACGCGGCAGCGTTGCCGACGGAACGATGGCGTCAGACTATGAGCCGGAAGAGACGCGGCGCGAGCTTAGTATCCAGACTTCGCTGCTCGCCTGCGAATGGCTCGATCATAAGCTCAACATCCTTGACACTCCGGGCTATCCCGACTTTGTCGGCGAAGTCAAGAGCGCATTGCAGGCGGCGGACAGTGCGCTTATCGTTATATCCGCTGTTTCGGGTATCGAGGTCGAGACGGAGAAGGTCTGGCGCTATGCGGAAGCGATGGATTTGCCGCGAGCGTTTTTCGTGAATAAGATCGACCGTGAACATGCAGATTTTCAAAATGTCGTTCAGGAGCTGCGGTTGCGTTTCGGTACGGGCGTCGTTCCTATCCAGCTGCCCGTCGGCAGGGAGGCGGCTTTCCAAGGCGTCGTTGATCTCCTTGCCATGACGGTTCGCATTAAGGAACGCGATAGGAATAACTGTGTGGCTTTAGATGAGATTCCCGAATATATGAAAGATGAAGTGGAAGAAGCGCGTCAGGCGCTCATTGAAGGCGTTGCCGAAATCAACAACACGCTTCTCGAAAAGTATATTGAGGGCGAGGAGCTTGACGAACGCGAAGTGGCAGAAGCCTTGATTGAAGGCATCGAAACGGGCAAGATATTCCCCGTACTCTGCGGCTCGGCTTCTCTGAACGTCGGTATGCACGCGCTCTTGAACGATATGGTCGAATACCTGCCGGCGCCGACAGACCGTACTGTCGTGGGCACTTTGCCCGATGGAGAGGAATTGGCGGAGCGCGCGCCGCAGGACGCTTTTTCTGCACAGGTGTTTAAGACAATCGTCGATCCGTTTGTCGGACGATTGAGCTTCATCCGCATCTTTTCGGGTGAGATGAAGGGCGACGCTTCGTATTGGAATATTACGCAGGGACAGACCGAGCGAGTGAGTACGCTCTATACGATGCAGGGGAAGAAGCAGATTGCCGTCGCTAAGGCGCACGGCGGCGATATCATCGTTGCTGCGAAGCTGCAAAATACGCGCACGTCGGATACGCTTGTTGCAAAAGAGGCGCCGCTTTTCTATGATGCGATTGAGTTTCCGCCGCCCATGCTGGCGCAGGCGGTCTATGTGAAGAAAAAGGGTGAGGAGGACAAGGTTTTTGCCGCGCTCGCCAAAGAATGTGAAGAAGATCCAAGCCTTCGACTGGACAAGGATGCGGAAACGAAAGAAACCTTGATTCGCGGCATCGGCGAGGTTCACATCGAGGTTTTGCAGGAGAAGATGAAGCGCAAGTTCGGCATCGAAGCGATCTTCAGCGAGCCGCGCATCGCTTACCGCGAAACGATCCGCAAGAGCGTCAAGGCAGAAGGCAAGCATAAGAAGCAAAGCGGCGGTCATGGTCAGTACGGGCATGTCATGCTCGAAATTTCGCCGCGTGAAGCTGGTACAGGCAATGAATTTACGGAGAACATCTTCGGCGGCAGTGTACCGCGCCAATACGTTCCGGCTGTGGAGAAGGGGACGGTGGAGACGCTTGCCGCAGGCATCCTCGCGGGCTATCCCGTCGTCGATGTGAAGGTCAATCTCTACGATGGCTCTTACCACACCGTCGATTCTTCCGAAGTCGCCTTTAAGACGGCGACGGCGACGGCTCTTCGAAGGGGCGTTATGGAAGCGAATCCCGTGCTTCTTGAGCCGATTTATGAGATGACGGTTCAGGCGCCGGAATATTATATGGGCGACGTCATGGGACAGCTCAATGCGAAGCGTGCGCGTATTCTCGGCATGGAGATGATCAACAAGGATACGAGTGAAGTGCGTGCGCAAGTGCCGCTCGCATCGCTGCATAAGTATGCGACGGAGCTGCGTTCCTTGACGCAGGGGCGCGGCGCTTATACGCTGCGGTTCTCCCACTACGAGGAAGTGCCGGAAAAGACGGCGAATCAGTTGATTGAAGCGGCGAAGGCGCGCAGATGATTCTGCCGCTTTGGCATAGACGGTTTTTGCTCCCGATTGGAATGATCTGATCGGGAGCTTTTCTTGTCAATGGTTGATTTTTCGCGGCAAACTCATTAGAATAGGAAAGGATGCGTTCTTGGCATACGGGAAGGGGGATGGGAAAAGATGAGAAAGGAACAGCCCATCGGTGTTTTTGATTCGGGTCTCGGCGGCGTCAGTGTGCTGCGAGAGATCGTGTCTCTTTTGCCGGCCGAGGATTTCATTTATTTTGGCGACGCTGCGAATGCGCCTTATGGGGAGAAAACGGAGCGGGAGATTCGCGCTTTGACTACGGCGCAGATCGACCGTATGGCAGCGGCTGGGGTGAAAGCTGTCGTTCTTGCCTGCAATACAGCGACGAGCGCCGCCTGTGCGCCGCTGCGCCGCCGATACAGGCAGATCCCGATCATCGGCATGGAGCCGGCGCTCAAACCTGCAATCTTGAGCCGTGAAAAGCCGCGCGTCATCGTCATGGCGACACATGCGACGCTCAAGCAAAAGAAGTTTGCACGTCTCATGGAGCGATTCAAGGACGCAGGAGAGATAGTCAAACTGCCGTGCCCTGAGATCGTGGAGTTTGTCGAGCGCGGCGAGACGCACTCCGATGCACTCTTGCGGTATTTGAGGAAGCGGTTTGCCGATGTTTTGCAGACGCCGGCAGATTGTGTCGTGCTCGGCTGTACGCATTTTCCGTTTGTGCGTGATGCAATACAAGAGGTCGTGGGACAAGCGGTGCAGATCTTTGACGGGGCGGCGGGTACGGCGCATGAACTCAAGCGTCGTCTGCAAGAAGTGGATGCTCTGCGTGCAGATGGGGGCAGAGGTGCGATTGAGTGGCTGAGCAGCAGCTCGGATCCGCGCTACATTGAACGTGCGAAGATGCTTTACGCGCTGTAGGGTTCCTGTGAAATCTTGGTATGATCTTGTGAAGGGTTTATGTAGGGGGAATTTTATCATGACAGAAATGAAAATTACCGCTGGAATGAAGCGCGAGGTGACGACGAAGGTGACGGATGAGAATACTGCCATCGCGATGAAGAGCGGTTCCCTGCCGGTCTTTGCTACGCCTGCTATGACTGCCTTGATGGAACAGGCGGCGGCAGAACTCGTCGATGAACTTGTGCCGGACGATTGGACTTCGGTGGGCGTTTCGCTTGACATTCAGCATAAGGCGGCGACGGCGCTGGGGCGCAATGTGCGTGCTGAAGCGGAGGTTGAGCGTGTAGATGGACGCCAACTGACCTTTGTTGTCAAAGCGTTTGATGATGCGGGGGAGATCGGTGAGGGACTGCATCAGCGTGTTCTCGTGAATCGTGAGAAGTTCATGGGCAAAGTGACGGCGAAATGACGAATTTGCCCTTCGGCGAAAAGACCACGAGGCAGCTTTTCCGTGAAGGTATGCGCGATGGCACCCCGATCGCGCTCGCTTATCTCGTCGTGAGTTTCACGCTTGGCATCACGGCGCATAACGCAGGGCTTGATGCTGTGCAGGGGTTTGCCGTCAGCTTCTTCAACCTCGCCTCTGCCGGAGAGTATGCGGCATTTACCGTCATTGCCGCAGATGCGCCCTATTGGGAAATGGCGGCGATCACGCTCGTGGCAAATGCGCGTTATATGCTCATGAGCTGTGTGCTCAGTCAGAAGTTTTCTCCTGCGACGCCCTTTTATCATCGCCTTGGTATAGGCTTCGGCGTTACGGATGAGATCTTTGGCATTTCGATTTCGCGCCAAGGCTTTTTGCAGCCTGCCTATAATTACGGTGCGATGACTCTTGCCGTGCCCGTCTGGGCGTTGGGAACTTCGCTCGGTATCTTGGCGGGCGACATTTTGCATCCGTCTCTTCTGAGTGCCTTGAGTGTGGCGCTTTATGGCATGTTTATCGCCATCGTCATTCCGCCGGGAAAAGAGAATAGGGTTGTTCTTGCCCTTGTGTTCATCAGCTTTGCCTTGAGTTTTCTGGCGTCAAACATGCCGCTCGTTTCGGAGCTTTCCGGCTCTTCGCGAACAATTATTCTGACGGTACTCATATCGGGGGCGGCTGCGTGTTTCTTTCCATTGGCGGAAACGATTGAGGGGGAGCATGACCATGAAGCATGATATTTTCCTCTATATTCTCGTCATGACCGCTGTGACGCTTGCGATTCGCCTGTTGCCTTTGACGCTTCTGCGTCGTCCGATCAAGCATAGGTTCCTGCGCTCCTTTCTTTACTATGTACCTTATGTAACTTTGGCAGTTATGACATTTCCGGCGATCATCGAAGCTACGCAGACGCCGGCGGCAGGCGCTGCGGCGCTTGCCGTCGGCATCGCTCTCGCTTGGTATGGTGCGAGCCTTTTTCAGGTTTCCGCCGCCTGCTGCTTCGTCGTCTTTCTGGTTGAGTTCATTTTCGTATCGTAAGGAAAGACGGATCATTTCAGTTATCTATATGTGCAAATTTAGGCGATCTCGTTTCATCCGTCGTTTTTAAAACAAAAATCCGCACGCTGCCTCTGTGTTCGGCAATGTGCGGATTTTTTGTTTTGGGTTTACTTTTTCAAACTGCTGACGAAATTTTGCAGTTCTGTGATGATGTCGCGCACGCGAGAGAGGTTGGCTGTAATTTCTTCTGTAGAAGCAGCCTGTTCTTCGCTGATAGCGCCCGTCGATTCGATGGACTTGGAAATTTCCGTGACCGATTTATTCATCTCGGAGAGAGTTTCTTGAATCTTCTCTGTGGCTGTGCGGGATTGCTCGGCGAGCTTGCGTACCTCTTCGGCGACAACGGCGAATCCTCTTCCCTGTTCACCGGCGCGCGCCGCTTCGATGGCGGCATTGAGTCCAAGAAGATTCGTCTGTTGGGCGATCTCGTTGATGAAGTCGATGACCTTGATGGTTTCTGCATTGCGCTCTTGGAGCGTACCCGCCTGAGCGACGGAGTCTTGTCCGATGCGTGCAAGCTCACTGGCGCTGTTGGCGACTTGCTCAATGGATTGGTAGACAGTCTCCACCGAATTGGCGATGTGGTCGATGCTTTCGGCGATCTTGTTCAGCGTGTCACTGATCTCGTAGCTCGAAGAAAGAACGATAGGAACGTCGCCGTTCGGTCCCGTAACAGGGACTGCTGTGATATAGACCGGTACGCCATAAACATTCGCGTCGAGTGCGGAAGATGTTTTGCGGCGTTCGTTAAATGCCGTCTGCACCATAGGAATGCCGCGCACGGAATCGCCGGGGGCGCTTTTGATTTGCAGGTTCTTCGCCGGAGCGACATCGAGAATCATCTCAGGCGACGATATGACGAGCCGCGTGTCATCGGGCAAAATGGGGTTCAGATAGGGCAGTACGAGTTTGAAAGCGTCGATGAGCTGTTCGTTTGTCTGGATATTTTCCGGCAATGCCATAGGGGAGACATCCTCTAAATCGTCTTTATACTTACATGCAATAAGAGTGTGCAGTTTATTTGAGTTCTTTCACGAAGCATTTCAAATCTTCGATGATATCACGCGAGCTTGAGAGACTTGTCGTGATTTCCTGCGTGGATGCAGCCTGTTCTTCACTGATGGCGCCGGTCGATTCGATGGATTGGGAGATCTTCATGACGGCTTTGTTCATTTCGGAAAGGGTCGCTTGGATTTTCTCCGTAGCGGTGCGCGACTGTTCCGCCATCTTGCGGACTTCCTCCGCGACGACGGCAAAGCCCCTGCCTTGCTCACCGGCGCGTGCAGCCTCGATGGCGGCATTGAGACCGAGGAGGTTTGTTTGCTGGGCGATGCCGTTGATGAAGTCGATGACCTTGATGGTTTCTGCGTTACGTTCCTGCAAAATGGCAGCTTGAGCAACGGATTCCTGTCCCGATCTGGCAAGTTCGTCAGCGCTTTCTGCGACTTGCTGAACGGAAGCGTAGACGGTCTGTGTCGCTTCCGAGATGCGCTCGATGTTTTCGAGTACGGTTTCCGTAGCGCTGGGACGGAAACCGCAGGCGACGACGCCGATGACTTCACCGTTTATACCGAAGATCGGCGTGGCGGCAGTCCGCAATGCAACGCCAGCGACTGAGGCGTCCATATCGACGAACGCGGTGTTCCGGGTGCGAACCGCTTCTTGGAGTACCGGATGATCGACCATGGAATCTCCCACGTTCAGCGGGATGGAAAAACTCTTGGCGGGTACGAAAGCAAGGCAATTCGTTCCATCGGAAAGAACGGATGCGATGTCAGCTTCCACGACTTCGTTCAGATAGGGGAGTGCGGCCTTGAACGCATTGATGATGTCTTCATTTGTCTTGATGGTTTCCGGCAGAGCCATGAAATATTACCTCCTCAAAAATCGGGGAGTAGCGGTTTCGCGCTCTGTCCGTCGCGATTGCATTACTCCTTAGGCCGAAAGACGAAAAGTCTTCCTCGTGTAAACTTTCGTTTCTACTTTGTAATGTTTCTATGTAAAGCGTGAAATCCCTGCTCTCTAAAAGAAGGAAGTCATAGGAATTTAAGAAAAAATCTCATATATTTAATAAAATAAGAAAAATATCCTATGCTTTTAATTTTACGGCAAGGTGCGGAAACAGTGTCAGGCTGCGATGGAGGATACCGTGCAGATGCGCGATGAGTATGCCGTAGTTCGTCATGGGGACGTCCTGGTCTTTGGCGCATTTCATGCGGTAAAGCATTTCGCGCGGATTCAGCATACAGCCGCCGCAATGGACGATCAGGTGATATTTTTGCAAGTTTTCGGGGAATGTTTGACCGCTCGACGTTTCGAAACGGAGTTTTTTCTGCGTGTATTCGGTGAGCCAATGCGGGATTTTCACTGTGCCGATGTCGTTGCATTGACGGTGGTGTGTACAGCCTTCAGAAATAAGCACCGTGTCGCCGTCCGCGAGGCGCGTGAGTGAAGCGACGCCGTCCACGGCAGCGGCAAGAAAACCTTTGTAACGCGCCATAAGGATGGAAAACGAGGTCAATGGTACGGTTTCGGGTATGGCAGCCGCAGCCTTTTGGAAGATTTGGCTGTCGCATATAACGAGGTCTGGCGCTTTTTTTAAACGATTGAGCGCAGCGGTGATTTCCGTTTCCTGACAGACGAGGGCGAGTGCATTTGCCTCAAGGATGTCGCGAATTGCCTGTTGCTGCGGCAGGATGAGGCGACCTTTTGGCGCGGCTTTGTCCATAGGGGTGATGAGCAGCACGAGATCCTGTGGGAGAAGCAGGTCGCGCACGAAGGAGCGCGGCTTTTCCTGCGGAATGCGCTGACCGAGCTTTTCTTTGAGCGCTTCGATGCCGCGCCGGTTCACGGCGCTGACGCAGAGGTCGGTTTCTGGACAGGATGCGGCGGAACTCGTTCCATCATCGCATTTATTTCTTACGATTAGATAGGGGATATTTTTCTCTCGGAAGATTTTCAAAAGTTCTTGATCGGCAGACGTGATTCCAAGGATGTCGTCGAGGACGAGGACGGCGATGTCCGTCTTATTCAATATGCGGCGCGTTCTCTTGACGCGCAGATCGCCTAAGGCGCCTGTATCGTCGAAACCGGGCGTGTCGATGAGCAGGACGGGGCCAAGCGGCAGAAGTTCCATCGCCTTGGTCACGGGATCGGTCGTCGTGCCTTTTTCGGGAGATACGACGGCGACGTCTTGGGCGGCTATCGCGTTGATGAGACTGGATTTTCCTGCGTTGCGGCAGCCGAAAAAGCCGATGTGCAGGCGCTCGCCTGCAGGTGTGTCGTTGAGGTTCATCGTTGGTTCCTTTCTCGTTTCTATTTGTTTTGCAGGTTTTGCATGGCAAAGAGCGCCTGCCCGACGGCGATCCCGCCGTCATTCGGTGGAATGAAGCTGTGCCTGAGGACGCGGAAGCCGTCGGCTTCCAATGCCTCTTGTGTCAGACGCAGCAGAAGGGTGTTTTGAAATACGCCGCCGGTCAGAGCAGCTGTCGTGCAGCCGGTCGTCGCACGCGCTTTTTGGCAGGCGGCGGTGATGGCGGCGGCAAGCCCGCGATGAAAGGCAAGTGCGAGAATATCGCTTCTTTGCCTTTTGCGTCGTCCCTGCAATAGACGGCGGAAAAGTTCGTCCGTCTTGAGCAGGAAGCGGTTGTCCGTGATGGTGAGCGAGCTTTCTGATGCCGCCGCTTTTAATATGCCGTCTGCTTTCCATGCGGTAAGAAGCGCATCCGCCTGTGCTGTCTCTTCATTCTTTTCGGCAGTTTCAGCGGCGAATTGCAGGTACATGGCGGCTTCTCCCTCGTAAGTGGAGAGGCTGCGGATGCCGAGCAGGGCGCTCACGGCGTCGAAGAGCCGTCCTGCGCTCGTTGATACCGTTGTGTTTAAGCCGTGTTCTCGTTGGAAAATAACGGAAGATGTTTCCTTTTCCGTCGCGAGATCGAGTTTTTGACTGAGGGAGAGCGCGTCTTTCGCGCCGTAGAAAGAATGGAGCAGGGAGACGGCGATGCGCCAACCTTCTCGCGCAGCAAGATCGCCGCCCGTATGGAAGAAGGGGGCGATGGAGCCGAGCCGCCGGAAGCTGTACGTCGTCGCGAGCATGATTTCGCCGCCCCAAATCGTATCGTCCGTACCGTATCCGGTGCCGTCGAAGCTCACGCCGATGACGGGCTGCAGATGATTGTTTTCTGCCATGACGGAAAGCACATGGGCGTAATGATGCTGCACTTTGACGATGGGGATGCCAAGGGTTTCGGCAAAGCGGCTCGTCTCGTAGCGCGGATGCAGGTCGGCGGCGACGAGGTCGGGCGTTATGCCGAGGAGCCGTTCCATGCGCGCCAGCGATTGACGCAGCGCCTGCATCGTGCGCAGATCGCCCATGTCGCCGATGTAGGGGGAAGGGTAGAAGAGTGCATTTTTGGCAAGACAGAAGGTGTTCTTGCGTTCGCTGCCGATGCCGAGGACAGAACCTTGAAAAGCGGCGGAAATCATCAAGGGAAGCGGCGCATAGCCGCGGCTCCGCCGAATCATGTACGGCGCGTCTTCATAGAAATCCATGACGCTGTCGTCGGCACGCAGGCGGATTTCTCGGTCGTGCGACAAGATGAGGTCGGCGATGGATGAGAGAGCTTCGAGCGCGTCGTCATCCGTGCGGCAGATCGGTGCGCCCGAGGGATTGCCGCTCGTCATGACGAGGCTGTCTGTGAAGCCGTCCAGTTCATCGGGCAGGGAAAAGAGCAGAAGGTGCAGCGGCGTGTAGGGCAGCATGACGCCGAGTGAAGGCATCGCGGGCGCGACGTTTGCGGCGATCGTGCCGCCGCTTTTTTTCGCAAGCAGTACGATGGGCTTTTGATGGTTGTCGAGATGCTTTTCCTGTGCGCTAAGGATGCGGCACTCGCGATGCACGGCAGCGAGATCGCGCAGCATGACGGCAAAGGGTTTTTGCGGTCGGTGTTTGCGCTCGCGCAGCTTTTGTACGGCGGCTTCGTTTTTTGCATCGCAGGCGAGATGGAAGCCGCCGATGCCCTTGACGGCGATGATGCCGCCCGCTTGCAGTACACTTCTTGCGCGTGTGATCGCGGCATGATCTTTTTCCGCACAGCCTAGGATGTAGACGCGCGGACCGCAGGCATTGCAGCAGACAGGCTGCGCATCGTAGCGGCGCGTTTCGGCGTGGGTGTATTCGAAGCGGCAGGCGCCGCACATGGGAAACGCCCCCATGCTTGTGCGCTCGCGGTCATACGGCATGGCGTCGAGAATCGTGAGCCTTGGACCGCATGAGGTGCAGTTGATGAAGGGGTGGAGGTAACGACGGTCGTTTTGGTCGAAAAGTTCCGACTGGCACTCGGGGCAAATGGCGATGTCCGGCGAAACGAAGACGTCACCGCTTTCGCCGCTGCTTTCGATGATTTGAAATTCGGAGAATGTCGGGGCGTTGGTAATGCGCTCTTGCAGGAGCTTGAGGATGACCGCTCGTGCGGGCGGCGCAGTTTCTATTTTTTTGCGAAATTCTTGCAGAGCTGCGTCCGTGCCCTGGGCGCGAACCTCGACATAGGAGCCTTTGTTGCAGACATCGCCTGTGATGCCGAGCGCCTCTGCCGTGCGGCTGACAAACGGTCGGAAGCCGACACCCTGCACGATGCCGAAGATTTTTATTCGATACGTTTGCCATAGGTTTTTTCCTGTCATGCAGACGCCGCCTTTCTATAAAGCAGTTCTTTTAGCGATTATACCACGGCGGCGGGAAAAGTTCCTGCTTTTGCGTGTGCGTAGAGAATTTGACGGGAATTTTGCTGGACAAGAAAGGAAGAATATGCTATGCTATCAGCATAAAAGAATACTTTGGCAGCGTCGCCGTATAGCTTTGTTTTCCGTCTGTGTACGGAAGTATTGCTGTACGGTTTTTTACGTTTGATTTGCAGCGTAAGCAAACTGCCTGTGTGAGAAAAGGATGGTTGAAATGGAAGATTTGTTGTATGTGATTCCGGCGAACTCCCCGCGAGAAGAGATCGTTCGTCTTTTGAAAGCGCATCCTGAGATCAAATTTGTTTCTCTCGTTGGCATTGATCTCGCGGGCAACGATACCGATGAGAAGATACCGATGCGCATTTTTCTTAAGGATATGGATGATTTCTACAATGGTACGGCGGTGCAGACCGACGGCTCTTCTGTTGTTTTGACGGGGATCGCCATCTTGAACAACGCGAAGGTCGATATGCCGATTGACCCGGAGGCAAACTGGTTCGTTGACTACAATCTTGAGCATTTCGACGAGGAAACGGGCAAACCCGTCGGCACGCTGCGCATTCCGTCCTTTCTGATTCACGACGGCAAGCGCGTCGATTCGCGCGCCATCTTGAAGGATACGCTGGTTTATCTGAAAAAAGAACTCTTGCAGATGTTTAAGGAACACCCGCATGTCTCGGGACTTGAGCATATCGACGGCTCAAAGATCGTCGATTTTCAATTCACTTCGGCAACCGAATTGGAGTTTTGGGTCAAGACGCCGCTCGAAGAGACGAACGTCGAGGAACTTTCGGCATCGCAGGTCATGCAGGAGCAGTATTGGCAGCGCACGCACGGCGCTGTGCGCACGGCGTTGGAGCAGGCGGTCATGCTGCTTGACCGCTATGGTTTGCAGGTCGAGATGGGGCACAAGGAGGTCGGCGGTCTCAAGGCGCAGATCGACGAGTCGGGCAAGATGACGCATGTCTGCGAGCAGATTGAGATCGATTGGCGGTTCTCTGATGCTTTGCAGGCGGCGGACAATGAGCTGATTGTGCGAACGATGGTACGCGAGGTGTTCCGTGAAAACGGTCTTGAGGTGAACTTCAAGGCGAAGCCGATGATCGGCCTTGCGGGCAACGGCGAGCATACGCACTTTTGCATCGCTGCCGTCATGGACGACGGCAAGGTGCACAACCTCTTCACGCCGCAGGATATGAAGAAGGACTACTTGAGCGCCGTTGGCTACGGTGCGATCATGGGTCTCTTGAAGAACTACGAGGTCATCAATCCCTTCGTGTCGGCGACGAACGATTCGCTCAATCGCTTGAAGCCCGGGTTTGAAGCGCCCGTCTGCATCGTCACGTCGCTCGGCTATACGCCGGAGATTCCATCGCGCAACCGCACGATTCTCGCGGGACTCATTCGCGATATGGGAAATCCTTACGCGACGCGTTTTGAGCTGCGCGCCTGCAACCCGTATTCGAATATATATCTCGTCTTGGCTGCCGTATATTCCGCCGTGCTCGACGGCGTAAAGACGGCGGTCCATCATACGACGCAGGAGCTGTTGGCAGAGCTTTCGAAAGAAGCGGGAGCAGAGGGCTTCTATCTTGAGAAGGATCGCGCTTATCGAAGCGAGGTGGATGTTTTCGAGGATTATACCGACAATGAACGCAGCCGCCTTTTCGGCGCACCGCCGGCAACGGTTTGGGAGAATATGCAGGGGTTCGATAACTATGCGGAGAAGGTCGCTGCCATCACGGTCGGCGGCGCTCTGCGTCCGCAGATCATCGAAGCGTTCAAGGCGGGCGCCCTCCTGCGCTGGAAAACAGAGCTTATCAGCCGCATCATTCCGGAGAACCGTGACATTGTGCGCAAGGCGAAGGAAGTGCAGGCGACTTTCGTGACCGATCAGGATTCTTACAACTGGAACAAGATCAACGGCATCCGCTCCTATCTGGCGAAGGACAGCATCGACGAGAAGTCGCTCTTCACGCTTCTCATCAAGGCGCTGAACGAGGGGGACTATGCTGCGGCGTCGAGCCTGCAGGTGGAGATGTACGATAAGATCGAAGAGCTCAAGTCGCTCTACGACGCTTATGTAAAGAATATGATTTGACGGCTCACTGCCAACAGAAAAAGCGCCTTCACGGGCGCTCTTTCTTTATCAATAAATGTGGTACGTTTTCCAGGGTATCTGCTCGATTTTCACTGTTTTCAAGAAATCGACGATGTCCTTTCTGCCGTAATAGCGCGGTTTGCCGGTCCGATCCTGTGACATCAAGACGATGGGCATGTTGCGGAAAAAGGGTGCGATCTCGCTGCGCAGCGATACGGCGCGCGCCGTATACTGCGTGACGTGGGGTTTGACGACGATGATGGCGAAGGTTACGCCTTGTTCGATGATGACGGCGCCTTGAACTTTGATCATGCTGTATCTCCTTGTGCAATTTTGAAAAATCGTAGAAAACGATGCGGAATCAAACCATATTTTCATTGTAAAAGACTTCGGGAGTATTGACAATCCCCAATAAACGGAGTTAATATAAAGATGAAAACAACATATTGTTGGAGACAGGCGTCGCAAGACTTAATAGGGAATTCGGTAGAAGCCGGAGCGGTCCCGCCACTGTAAGAGGAGTCCTTCATACAGAAGCCACTGGAGAAATCTCTGGGAAGGCATGATTGGACGATGAATCTGAGCCAGGAGAACTGCCTGTTTTGACAATCACCGTTGGCGCGTTCCGCGCTGATACCTGCGAGCGATGGGTAGGGGATTTTGCCGTGTTACGGCGGGCTCTCCGGCGCAGATTTGCACCGGATTTTTTATGGAAAGAAGATGTTCTGCGGAAATGACAGGCAGAAACATTTTTAAAAAGCCCGTTCATCAGGATGCAGAAACCGCCTTTTCCGCAGGGCGGTTTTTTTGTTGTGTTCCGTATTATTTTTAAGGGAGGCTGTGGAAGTATGAGCAATGAAACAAAGGGACAAGACGAGAATCTTGACCTGCAGGCCATCTTGAAGAAGGCCGAACAGCAAACGAGTTTCCCCGATGTGCCGCTCGACGAATTCGAGCCGCCGACGTATGAGGAGTGGAAAGAGGCCTGCGTCGAGCTGTTGAAGGGGGCGCCCTTCGAGAAGAAGATGTTCACGAAGACGTACGAGGGCATTACGTTTGAGCCGATGTACACGCACAAGATGGCGGATGATATCCTGCCGAGAACGGATTTTCCGGGCATGGACAATTTCCTGCGAGGTGCGCGTCCAAACGGCTATATTGAGCAGCCTTGGGGCATCGCGCAGTCGTGCGATGAGACGCTGCCGGAGGAGAACAACGAGCTGCTGCGTCATGAGGCGGACACAGGCTCGACCATTTACAACATCCGACTGGATTCGGCGACGCTTCTCAACAAGGATGCGAAGGATGCCGATAAGATCGGCGATGAGGGATGCAGCATCACGACGGTTGAGGATATGCATACGGTGCTCAACGGCTTGAAGCTTGATCGGCGTCCGCTTTACATCTATGCAGGCGCTTCCTCTTTGCCGATGCTTTCTCTCGTCGCGGCGTCCGTCAAGTCCGACGGCGGCGATCTTGCAAAGCTCAGTGGATTCGTGGGAGCGGATCCTTTGGGCGAGATGATTCAGCGCGGCGAGAACTATGCCGCACTTCCGCAGCTTTACGATGAGATGGCTGAGGCGGCTCTTTGGGCGAAGCAGTACGCGCCGAAACTCAGGACGGTCATGGTGCGAAGCGATGCTGTTTCGCGCGGCGGCGCCAATGACGTGCAGGAAGTCGCTTCGACGCTCGCCGTCGGCGTTGCTTACCTGCGTGCGCTCATAGAGCGCGGTCTCACGGTGGATGAGGCGGCAGGGCAGATGATGTTCGGCTTCTCGATGGGAGCGAACTTCTTCCTGCAGATCGCCAAGCTGCGCGCGGTTCGTCCGATCTGGGCGCAGATCGTCAAGGCGTTTGGCGGCGGCGAGGAAGCGCAGCGCATTCATGTTCATGCGCGCCCCGCTTTGTTCTTTAAGACAATTTATGATCCTTACGTTAATATGCTGCGCAATACGACGGAGATTTTCTCAGGCGTCGTCGGCGGACTTGATTCTTTCGAGAACGCCCCGTTTGATGAGCCGATCCGCAAAGGCGACGAGTTCTCACGCCGCATTGCACGCAACGTGCAGATCATGCTGCAGGAAGAATTCGGCTTGATGCAGCCGATCGATCCAGCGGGCGGCTCTTGGGCGGTCGAGACGCTGACGAAGGAGATTCAGGAAAAGATCTGGGCAGAGTTCCAGACGATCGAGGGCAAGGGCGGCATCGTCAAAGCGCTCGAAGAGGGCTATGTGCAGGAAGAGGTTGCCAAGACGCTCGAAGCGCGTTTCAAGAGCCTTGAACTGCGCAAGGATCGCATCGTCGGCAATAATATGTACCCGAACATGACGGAGCAGCTCCTTGACCCGCGCACGGAAGATACGGCAGAGCTTCTTGCAAAGCGCACGAAGGATGTCGAAGCCTATCTTGCCGATGTGGATGAGGCGTTCAAGAAGGATTGCCTCGCAGCCTTGAAGAGCGCGGGCAAAGGTGAGAAGGCGGAAGCGGCTGTCAAGGCGGCGAGAGCCGGCGCGACGATTGCGGAGCTTCGCGAGGCGCTGCAGACGGATGCGGCGGCGGAGAAGATCACCGCCATTGAAGCGCACCGTTGGAGCGAACGCTACGAGGCGCTGCGCCGCATCACAGAGGAGTACCGTGAGAGCCACGACGGCGACAACGTGAAGGTATTCCTTGCGAATATGGGGCCCATTCCGCAGCATAAGGCACGCGCCGATTTCTCGACGAGCTTTTTGCAGGTCGGCGCTTTCGAAGTGCTCTTGAACGACGGCTTCAAGACGACGGACGAGGCGGCAGCCGCTGCGAAGGAGTCGGGCGCCGACGCCGTTGTCATTTGCTCGACGGATCCGACGTATCCCGAAATCGTGCCGGAGCTTGCACCGAAACTGCGTGCGGCGCTGCCTGATGCGACGATTTTCCTCGCGGGCGCTGCGCCGAAAGATTTGGAGCCTGTCTACCGCGAAGCGGGCGTGGATGACTTCATTTCCGTGCGTGCCAACTGCTACAAGACGCTGCAGATGCTGCAGAAGAAGAAAGGAATGATTCAGTGATGGCACAAAACCCTGATTTCACGAAAATCAATCTTGAGGGTGCGTCTGCCCATCAGGATGCGGATTGGCGCAAACGCCTTGAGGCTTCGACGGGCATGAGCTACGATTCGCTGATGGAGGGCACGATGGAGAAAATCCCCATCAAGCCTTTTTACAACCACGATGAATACGACCACATGAACCACTTGGAGTTTGCGAGCGGCATACCGCCGTGCCTCAGAGGTCCGTACTCGACGATGTATGTGTTCCGTCCTTGGACGGTGCGCCAGTACGCGGGCTTCTCGACGGCGGAAGAGTCGAACGCATTCTATCGCAGAAACCTCGCCGCAGGACAGAAGGGTCTTTCCATCGCGTTTGATTTGCCGACGCACCGCGGCTATGACGCCGACAACCCGCGCGTCATCGGCGACGTCGGCAAGGCGGGCGTTTCGGTTTGCTCGATGCTGGATATGAATATTCTTTTCTCGGGCATTCCGCTCGATCAGATGTCGGTTTCCATGACGATGAATGGAGCCGTTCTGCCGATCCTTGCGTTCTTCATTCAGTCGGGCGTCGAGCAGGGCGTCGATAAGAAGATCATGGCGGGTACGATTCAGAACGACATCTTGAAGGAATTCATGGTGCGCAACACCTACATCTATCCGCCGGATATGTCGATGCGCATCATCGGCGATATCTTCGAATACACGACGAAGTACATGCCGAAGTTCAACAGCATCTCCATCTCGGGCTATCACATGCAGGAAGCGGGCGCGACGGCGGATATCGAGCTTGGCTATACGCTGGCGGACGGTCTTGAGTACATCCGCACGGGCATCAAGGCGGGGCTTCCGATCGACGCCTTCGCAAAGCGTCTGTCGTTCTTCTGGGCGATCGGCAAGAACTACTTCATGGAAATTGCCAAGATGCGTGCGGCGCGTGTCCTCTGGGCAAAGATCGTCAAATCGTTCGGCGCGGAAAATCCCAAGTCTATGGCGCTTCGTACGCACTCGCAGACTTCGGGCTGGTCGCTTACGGCGCAGGATCCGTTCAACAACGTCGCGCGCACGGCGATGGAAGCGATGGGCGCGGCTCTCGGGCATACGCAGTCGCTGCACACGAACGCGCTCGACGAGGCGATCGCTCTGCCGACGGACTTCTCGGCGCGTATCGCACGCAATACGCAGCTCTATATCCAGGACGAGACGAGCGTATGCAAGATCATCGATCCGTGGGGCGGCTCCTACTACGTCGAAGCTCTCACGAACGAGATCATTCGCCGCTCGTGGGCGCATATTCAGGAAGTCGAATCCCTCGGCGGCATGGCAAAGGCGATTCCGACGGGTCTGCCGAAGATGCGTATCGAGGAAGCCGCGGCGCGTCGTCAAGCGAGAATCGACTCGGGCAACGAAACGATCGTCGGCTTGAACAAGTATCGCTTGGAGAAGGAAGATCCGCTGGAAATCCTCGCGATCGACAATACGGCTGTGCGTCAGGCGCAGGTCGAACGTCTCGAAAAACTGCGTGCGAACCGCAACGAGGACGATGTACGCGCTGCTTTGGAAGCTATCACGAAGGCGGCAGAGTCGCGCGACAACGGCAACCTCTTGGAGTGCGCGGTCGAAGCGGCGCGTGTGCGCTGCTCGCTCGGCGAGATTTCGGACGCTGTCGAGAAGATCTCGGGTCGTTATCAAGCGGTTATTCGTACGATTTCGGGGGTCTACTCCTCAGAGTTCACGGATAAGACGGAGCTTGACAAAGCGCGTGCGCTCGCCGATGATTTTGAAAAGCTCACAGGTCGCCGTCCGCGTATCTTCGTCGCTAAGATGGGACAGGACGGGCATGATCGCGGACAGAAGGTCATCGCCTCTTCCTTCGCTGATATGGGCTGGGACGTCGACGTCGGACCTCTGTTCCAGACGCCGGATGAAACGGCGCAGGATGCCGTCGACAACGACGTCCACATGGTCGGATTCAGCTCGCTGGCTGCCGGGCATAACACGCTTTTGCCGGCGCTCGTGGAAGAGCTCAAGAAGCTCGGGCGCGAGGATATCATGGTCTGCATCGGCGGCGTTATCCCCGTGCAGGATTATGACCACCTCTATGAGAACGGCGCGGTCGCCATCTTCGCACCGGGAACGAACATCCCTGAAGCGGGCATCAAACTCTTGAAACTCTTGATCGGACGTGCAAAGGAAGAAATGGCTGCGGGGTAACGACCATGGCAAAATACACGAACACGAGGCCGGACTGGGTGCCGGAAAACGCGGACAAGAATTTTGCTACAAGCGTCATGAGCGGCATTGACGGCATCAAGGATCTGACGGTCGGCAATATCAATCCGGATTTGGATAAAGCCGGCTTTCGAAAAAACCGTATGATCCTTGGCGTGGATGACTATGTGAAGGGGGTTGCGGCAGGGGATCGGATGATCCTCTCCCGCGCCATCACGCTGATCGAAAGCAACAGCCCGCGCCACTTTCCAAAGGCGCAGCGGGTGCTGCAGGAGCTGCTTTCCCGCACGGGGAAGGCTCTGCGCATCGGCATCACGGGCGTTCCGGGAGCGGGCAAGAGTACGATGATCGAGGCGTTCGGCAACATGCTTTGCGATATGGGGCATCGCGTCGCGGTCTTGACGGTCGATCCGACGAGCTCGGTGACAAAAGGTTCCATCCTAGGCGATAAGACGCGCATGGGCACGCTTTCGCGCAGAGAAGAGGCGTTCATTCGCCCGTCTCCTGCCGGCGGCACTTTGGGCGGCGTCGCGAGGAAGAGCCGCGAGACGATGCTTCTTTGCGAGGCTGCCGGCTATGATGTCATTCTCATCGAAACGGTTGGTGTCGGACAGTCGGAAACGACGGTGCGCTCGATGGTTGACTTCTTCCTGCTCGTCGTTTTGACGGGCGCGGGAGACGAGCTGCAGGGCATCAAGAAAGGCATCATGGAGCTTGCTGACGCCATCGTCATCAACAAGGCTGACGGCGACAACCGCACGAAAGCGCAGGTCGCACGCGGCGAATACGAGCGCATGATCGAGTACATCCGCCCGGCGACGCGCGGCTGGCAGACACATGCGTATCTTGTTTCCGCTTTGGAAAAGACAGGTCTCAAGGAGCTATGGGATGTCATTCGCATCTTTGAGAATACGACGAAGGAAAACGGCGCTTTCCAAACGCGCCGCGAGGGGCAGCTGCTCGATTGGATGAACAGCATGATCGACGAGCATCTGCATAACCTATTCTTTGATGATCCAGTGATCTTAGGGCGTATGCCCGAGGTGCGCGAAGCCGTCCTCAAGGGAACGGTGTCGCCGTCGCAGGGGGTGGCAGAGCTCATCCATGTCTTTGACATCCATCGTGCTTCGGATCGCCATGTCGATCTTCTGCATCCGAGTGAGGAGGGATGATCCTTGTATACGAAACGGCTTTATGTCTCTGGCGGCAGCTTTTATGAGCTGCAGGAAGTTTTTGATCATGTACCCGGCGTCGTTGCGACGCGCACCGGCTATATCGATGCCCAGAGTGCGGAGCTGTCGTATGATGCAGTGAAAAGCGGCTGGGTAAAGGCGATCATGGGCTTGGAGATCGCTTATAATCCGAAAAAAACGGATATATCTCAGATCTTGGATATTCTCTTTGCCGTTGTGAATCCTTACGAAAAGGATGGACAGGGAGCGGCGAAAGGTCCGATGTACCAAAGCGGCGTTTACTATGTCGATGCAGAAGATGCACCGCTCATAGAGTATCACATGAATTTCATCATGAACCGCGGCAGACCGCCTGCTGCGACGGAAGCGAACGTGACGGTCAACGACCCGAATCATAACAAGAAGTTGACTCGCCGCTGCTATGCGAAGGCTGCGCCTTTGGTGAGCTTTCATCCGGCGGAGCCGGAACGGCAGCAGTACCTCGCTCGCCATCCGCATCGCAAGACGACGATTGATTTCAAGCGTCTGCGCGAACTTGGGATATTGCAATAGGGAGAAGTATGATCTAGGCTCCGACTGCACGTTTTGTGCGTCGGGGCTTAGATTTTATGAGGGTGTCTGCGCCTTTTGGGCTTGACTTCTCGAAGTTTCCTTGTACAATAAAAAGCATTGTAGTATGGAGGAGTGAATACGGTGGCGAAGGAGATGCGAAGCGGCTATACGACGGGAGCTTGTGCGGCGGCGGGGACGAAAGCGGCGCTCTTGTTTCTCGACGGAGAATACTGTGAAAAGGTGACGATTTTGGCACTGGACGGCACGCCGCTTCACATACCGATCAAAGAGGTCATTCGCACGCCGTCAGGTGCGCGCGCCGAGGTCGTGAAGTTCTCGGGCGATGATCCCGATATCACAAATGGCGTTTCCGTATTTACGGAAGTCGTCGTTCGCTCCGAGGGGAGCGGCGTTCATTTCCATGCGGGGCGCGGCATCGGCACGGTCACGAAACCCGGGCTTTCTGTCCCCCCGGGAGAGCCGTCGATCAATCCGGGACCGCGCCAACTGATTCGAAATGTCGTCGAGGAGATTCTCGGAAAGGACGGCGGTGTGGACGTCACAATCTCCATTCCGGCGGGCGAAGAGCTTGCAAAGCGCACGCTGAATCCTATTCTTGGCATCGTTGGCGGCATCTCTGTCATTGGTACGACGGGCGTCTTGCGCCCCATGTCGGAAGAAGGGTTCAAAAACTCTCTCGTGCCGCAGATGGATGTGGCTCTTGCGGCAGGCTTCGACACGCAGATCTTCGTGCCGGGCAAAATGGGGGAAAATGCAGCGGTACGCTTTGGCCTGCCGCGCGAAGCCGTCGTGCAGACGAGCAACTTCATCGGCTTCATGCTGGAGCGTGCGGCGGAAAGAAAGCTCAAACGGGTCTTGCTCTTCGGTCATATCGGCAAGCTCTCGAAGGTCGCGGCGGGCGTGTTTTACACGCACAACCGCATCGCCGACGGACGTTTGGAGGCGCTTGCTGCATACGCCGCGGCGGAGGGGCTGCCGCAAGAGGCGGTGCGTCGTATCCTTGCAGCGACGACGACGGAAGAAGCGCTGCCGCTTCTGACTGAATATGGTTTGGAGCGGGTTTATGAGATTCTTTGTACACGCGCATCGGCGCGTGCCGAGCGGTATGTATTTCAAGACATCCGCGTGGGCACGGCGATGACGACGCTCAAGGGAGAGCTTTTGGGCATGGATGAAACGGCAAGAGAGATAGGCAGGGATTTTCATTGGAACATCAAATCATAGTGGCGGGCATCGGTCCGGGACATCCCGACTTCGTGCTGCCGGCGGCACGCGCTGCGATCGAGAGTGCACAAGTGCTTGTCGGCGGCAGCCGTGCGCTGGAGGATTTCGCGCATTCGGGGCAGGAAACGATGACGATTCGCGGCGATATAGATGCGGTTCTTTCGTTCATCAAAGAGAAGATTCAAAAGACGCAGGTCGTCGTCATGGTTTCCGGTGATCCCGGCTATTATTCTCTGCTCGACGCCTTGCGGCGAGAGTTTTCTTTGCATACGCTCGTCGTCATCCCCGGCGTCAGTTCTTTGCAGATGGCATTTTCGCGGCTTGCTCTGCCTTGGCACGGGGCGCGTCTTGCCTCTTTCCACGGGCGCGTGCCGCAGGCGGCGGAGCTTGCCTATCAAGAGGGGGCGCTGCTCGGACTGTTGACCGATCGAGAGAATAACTCCCGCACGATTTCTGCGCAACTCATTGCGCTTGGCTGGCCGCCGGATGCAGAACTTCATATCTGCTCGCGTCTTTCTTATGAAGATGAGGCGATCGTTCATACGACCTTGGGAGAAGCTTCTTCTGCGCCGGAAATTTCTCATGGCGTTTTGGTGGTGAAAGCATGAATCATTTTTTAGGTATTGAAGATGGAGAATTTATTCGCGGCAAGGCTCCTATGACGAAGAAGGAGATCCGTATATTGACTTTGGCAGGAGCGAAGATTGGAAAAGCGGACATCGTCTGCGACATCGGCGCGGGGACGGGATCGCTTTCCGTTGAAGCGGCGCTTCTGGCGAAGGAGGGACATGTATACGCTGTGGAACGCAAGGAAGAAGCGGCGGCGCTCATTCGTCAAAATGCAGCAAAGTTCGGCGTCGAAAATCTCACGGTCATCGAGAGTGAAGCTCCGGCAGGCATGGAGCAGCTGCCGGCAAGGCTTGACACGGCGATTGTCGGCGGCACGGGCAGCCGCTTGGAAGAGATCCTTGATGTTCTTGACGCACGCTTGAAGCCCGGCGGCTCTATCGTCATCAACTGCATCACGGTGCAGACGCTTGCAGCTGCGCTCGCTTACATGCGCAAGAAGAGCGGCTATCTTTACGATACTGTCCAAGTGCAGGTCAATCGGCTGAAAAAGGTCGGTCCTTACGATATGGCGGAGGCGATTAACCCCGTCTACATCATTTCCTGCCATAAGGCAAATGTTTAACAGGAGGAAAATATGCAGGTATATATTGTCGGCGCGGGCGCAGGCGATCCCGAGCTTATCACGGTCAAAGGTCACAGGTTGCTGCAAACAGCCGATGTCATCATCTATGCGGGGTCGCTTGTCAATCCGGCGCTTTTGGACTTTGCCAAAGAGGGAGCGGAGATTCACGATTCCGCTTCCATGACGCTGCCCGAGGTCATTGAAACGATAGAAAAGGCTGTGGCGAAAGGACGCATGGTCGTGCGTCTCCATACGGGAGATCCGAGCATCTACGGCGCGATTCAAGAGCAGATGGATGCGCTTAAGAAGAAGGGGATTGATTTCGAGGTCGTGCCGGGCGTCAGCTCTTTCCTCGCGACGGCGGCTGCCTTGAAGCAGGAGTATACGCTTCCGGGCATCTCGCAGACGGTCATCATCACGCGCAACGAGGGGCGTACGCCCGTACCCGAACGGGAGAAACTGCGCTCGCTCGCCGCGCATCAGGCGACGATGTGCATTTTCCTCAGTATCACGATGCTCTCGGATGTTGTAGCGGAACTCATCGCCGGCGGTTACGCGCCCGCGACGCCGATCGCTATCGTGCAGCGCGCTTCGTGGCCGGAGCAGAAGATTGTACGCGCTACTTTGGAAACCATCGTGGCAGAAATCGCCGACAAGGGCATCGACCGCACGGCGATGATCGTCGTCAGCCGTTGCCTCGGTGCGGACTATGAGCTTTCGCGTCTCTACGCGCCGGAGTTCAGCCACATGTTTCGCGAAGCAAGCAAATGAGGTGCGCGGTTTTCACGGCGACGCCGCGCGGTACAAAGACGGCGCTTCGCGTTCGCGCATCGCTTGATGCAAGCGTCGATATTTTCGTCAAGGCGGGGCAGGATATGCCTGTTGATGCGCGTGTTTACGAGCGTCTTGCACCGCAGGTTGAGACGGCGTTTCATCAGTACGATGCGCTTGTTTTCATCATGGCGACGGGAATCGCCGTGCGTATGATTGCAGGCTCTTTGAAGAGCAAGCTCGAAGATCCGGCTGTCCTCGTGCTCGATGAAAAAGCACAGCACGTCGTCAGTCTGCTCTCGGGTCATATCGGCGGCGCGAATGAACTGACGCGCGAACTTGCGGCTTCGCTTGGCGCCGATCCCGTCATCACGACGGCGACGGATGTGCAGAAGAAGATCGCCGTCGATGTCGTCGCGGCGCGGCTTGCGCTGCGCCCCTCGCCGAAGGTGCAGATCAAGCGCTTCAACAGCGCCGCGCTTGCAGATGAGCCGATTCGCTATGTGATCGATGCGAATCTTGCGCGGGCGAGCTTTTATAAGAAGCGGCTTGACGATATGGGGTTGACGGCTGTATTCGCAGAAGATCTTTCGGACGGGCAAGAGACGTTGACCGCATTCCTTACATCTGAAGAGGGTGCGGCGCAGGAAAATATCATTTACCTCGTGCCGCGTCGCCTCGTCGCCGGTATCGGCTGTCGGCGCGGCACGGCAGCAGCGGAGATTCGCGCCGCGCTCGAAGCGGCGTTGACGAAGATCGGGCGCAGTCTGGCGGATGTATCGCTTCTTGCGAGTACAAAAGCAAAGGCGGATGAGGCAGGGCTTCTGGCTTTAGCCAAGGAGCTTCGCCGAGAAATCCGCTTCTATCCCCACGAGAAAATGCAGGAGACGATTGATGCCTACGGTTTGGATGAGTCTCCTTTTGTCAAAGAAAACATCGGCATCGGCAACGTTGCGGAGGCTGCGGCGCTTGGGAGCGTCCCAGCGGGACGGCTTGCCCTTGCCAAAACGAGATTTGAGAAAGTGACGGTGGCGCTTGTATGGCAAAAATAACAGTGGTGGGCATCGGTCCCGGCAGTTTGGAGGATATGACGCCGCGTGCGCGGCGGGCGATTGAGGAAGCGACGGTCGTCGCAGGCTATACGACGTATATCAAGCTCATCCAAGACCTCATCGGCGAGCGCGAGGTCATCGGCACGGGCATGATGCAGGAGATTGACCGCTGCCGCATGGCGGTGGAAACGGCGGCGAAGGGGAAAGATACCGTCGTCGTTTCGAGCGGCGATTCGGGTGTTTACGGCATGGCGGGGCTTGTCTTGGAGCTTCTCCTGCAGCGTGCGGCGGATGATCGCCCGACGTTCGGCGGCGTCGTTGCGGGCATCTCGGCGGTCAATGCGGCGGCTTCGATCTTGGGTGCGCCGCTCATGCACGATTTTGCCGTGATCAGTCTCAGCGATCTTCTGACGCCGTGGGAGCTGATCAAGAAGCGTGCCGAATCGGCTGCAGCAGCCGATTTCGTCGTCGCGCTCTACAATCCCAAGAGCAAGAAGCGCGTGCAGAACATCGAGGAGATTCGCGAGATTTTCCTGCGGCATCGCGCTGCCGATACGCCTGTCGGTATCGTCCATCATGCGGCGCGTGAGGAAGAAGGCAAGATCGTTTCGACCTTGCAGGACTTCACGAAAGAAAAGATTGATATGTTCTCCCTCGTCATCATCGGCAACAGCCGCAGCTATGTGAAGGAAGGCTACATGATCACGCCGCGGGGTTACGAAGTATGATCTTCGTGGCGGCGGGAACGCAGGACGGCAGGGAGCTTGCGGGCTTTTTGCTCGAAAAAGGGCAGCGTGTCACGGCGTCGGTCGTGAGCCGCTACGGTGAGGAGCTTTTGTCGCGCTATCCGGGCATCTGCATCAATGATCGTCCGTTGGATGAGGCGGCGCTGGCGGACTATTGCCGTGCGCATGGCATCGCCGTGTTCGTCGATGCGAGCCACCCGTATGCGGCGAACATCTCTGCAAATGCGATGAACGCCTGTCGTGCGTGCGGGATTCCGTATATTCGCTACGAAAGGCAGAGTGCGCCGCTCGCTTATACGAAAGCGCATTACGTCGCGGACTACGAGGAAGCGGCGAAGGTCGCAGCGTCTTTAGGCAAGCATGTTTTTCTCACGACGGGCAGCCATAACCTCAAAGCCTTTACAGAAGCGCCCGCCTTGCAGGACTGCGTGCTGACGGCGCGGGTTCTGCCCGATCCCAAGGTCGTCGAGGAGTGTACGGCGCTCGGATTGCGTCCGAGCCAGATCGTTGCGCTGCAGGGACCGTTTTCTGAAGTGTTGAACGAAGAACTTTACAAGAAGTACGAAGCCGATGTCGTCGTCACGAAGAACGGCGGCATGGTCGGCGGAGCCGATACGAAGTTCGCGGCGGCGATGAAGCTCGGTCTGCCGCTCGTCATCATCGAGCGGCCGCGCATCGCCTACGACAATATGGCGCAGACCTTTGCCGAGGTGCTGGAATTTATTGTGCAAAAGAGAAAAGATAAGTGAGGGTGCAGCATGGATTTTATCAAACAGCCGATGGAGATTGAAAACCGCAGCATGGAGATCATCGCGCCGTATCTGGCGGAATACAGCCTTTCCGAAGAGGAAGTCAAGGTGTATTCACGCATGATTCATGCGTCGGGCGATGTGGAATATGCGAAGGTCATTCGCATTCATCCGCAGGCGATTGAAGCGATGCGGCAGGCGTTCAAGCAGGGAGCGCATATCTATACCGATGTCGAGATGGTGCGCACGGGCATCAATAAGAAGAAGCTCGCTTCTTTCGGCGGCGAGGTGCATTGTCTTGTCGCGGACGAGAAGATCGCCGCTGAGGCGAAAGCGCAGGGAATCACGCGCTCGATGGCGGCGATGCGCTCGTTCGGCAAGGCGCTCGACGGTGCGGTCATCGCGATCGGCAACGCGCCGACGGCGCTTTTTGAGGTGCTTCGCATGGTGGAAGAAGAGGGCATTCGTCCGGCGGCTGTCGTCGGCATTCCCGTCGGCTTCGTCGGCGCGGCGGATTCTAAGGAGCTTTTGGCGAAAAACGACAAGGTGCCGTATGTCACGGTGGAAGGCACGAAGGGCGGCAGTCCGATCGCCGCATCCGTCGTCAATGCCGTCATGTATCTCATAGACAACACGCGCTGAGGAGAAATCGCTATGCAAGAGAGGATTCCGCGCCTTGTCATCGCCGCGACGCAGAGCGGCTCGGGCAAGACGACGCTCGTGACGGGCATTCTTGCCGCGCTTCGGGCAGAGGGGGTGCGCGTGCAGTCGTACAAGGTCGGTCCCGACTATATCGATCCCGGCTATCATGCGCTAGCGAGCGGTCTGCCCGCGCACAATCTCGATACATGGCTGATGTCGCCCGAACGGCTTAAGGCGATTTTTGCACGCACGGCGAAGGGCGCCGATCTCGCTTTGATCGAGGGTGTCATGGGGCTGTACGACGGCGGCAGAAAAGGCGTGAGCTCCACGGCGGAAATCGCCAAGCTGCTGGATGCGCCCGTGCTGCTCGTCGTCGATGCCAAGTCGATGGGGGCGTCGGCGGCGGCGATTGCGCTCGGTTTTCAACGCTACGATCCCGAGGTCAAGCTCGCAGGCGTGCTCTTGAATCGCTTGGGGTCGGATACGCATGAGGCGATGATCCGCGAGGCGATGGCGAAGATCGACATGCCCGTATTCGGGGCGATGCGCCGCGACGATTCACTGAAGATGCCGGAGCGTCATTTGGGTCTTTTGCCGGCGGAGGAGAATGAGGAGCGCGATGTCGTAACAAAAATGGGCGAGATGGCGGCGCGGTCGGTCGATCTTGCCGCCATCCGAAGGCTTGCGTCTGATGCGTCGCCGCTTTTCTTGCCGGAGGATCTGCTGCTGGCAAGGAGAGCGGACGCTGCGCCGCAGCAGACCAAGGTGCGCCTTGCCGTTGCCCGCGATGAAGCCTTTTCTTTTTACTATCCCGAGAGCCTTGAAGTATTGGAAGCCTTCGGCGCGGAGCTTGTTTTTTTCAGTCCGCTGCACGATACGGCTCTCCCGGAAACGGACGGTGTCATTTTGGGCGGCGGCTTTCCCGAGATGTTCGCTGAAAAATTAACGGCGAATGTGTCGATGCGCCGTTCGCTTTCTGCGGCGGCAGCGGCAGGTCTTCCCATCTATGCGGAATGCGGCGGTTATATGTATCTGATGGAAAAGCTCGTGGATTTTGCGGGCAAAGAACATGCGATGGCGGGCATCGTTCCTGCCGCCGTGCAGATGAGCCGCAAGCTGCAAATGGTCGGCTACGTCGAGGCGGAGCTTTGCCGTGATACGATTCTCGGATCGCGCGGCAGGAAGCTGCACGGGCATGAGTTCCATTTTTCGGCGGAACTGCCGCAGGAAGGCGCGGAAGCGTCGCGAGCCTTTTTGTTCACGCGCATGAGAAACGGTGCGCGTTATACGGCAGGCTATGCGAAAGGCGCAGTTCTCGGCTCGTATCTGCACCTGCACTTCGCCGGCTGCCCCGAGGCGGCGAAGGCGTTCGTCGAGGCTTGCCGAACGAGCAGGGAGAGGAGGAAGCCGCATGGGTAAGATCGTTCTCGTCACGGGCGGCGCGAGAAGCGGCAAGAGCCGTTTCGCCGAACAGTATGCGGCGCGCTTTGGAAAGCATGTCGCCTACATCGCGACGGCGGGCGTTTACGATGAGGAGATGGCATTTCGCGTGAAGCTGCACCGCAAGCGCCGCCCTGCGGACTGGCATACATGGGAGGCGCCCGAGGACGCGCACCTTGCCATTGAAGCGGCGGGCGAGGCGCACGATATGATCCTGTTTGATTGTTTGACGCTCTATATCAGCAATCTGCTATGCGCCTTGGAGAGCGTTCGTGATTCTGCGGCGAACTATGAACTCATCCGCGAGAAAATCGGATCTTTGCTGGAAGCGGCGAAGAAGCAGGCGGGAACGACGATCTTCGTGACGAACGAGGTCGGCGCGGGCATCGTGCCAGAGAACCATCTTGCGCGTGAATATCGCGACATCACAGGGATCGCCAATCAGCTGACGGCGCGTGCCGCCGATGAGGTGTACGTCGTTTCCTGCGGCATCGCCGTCGATTTCAAAAAGCTCGCCGTACCGTGGCAAAACAGCGACTTGGCGTAGCGGAATATGGACAGGAGGAATGGCTTTTGGCGAACTACATCATGATGATGGGGACGAGCTCGCATGTCGGAAAGAGTATCCTGACGACGGCGCTCTGCCGCATCTTTCGGCAGGAGGGGCGGCGCGTCGTTCCCTTCAAGGCGCAGAATATGGCGCTCAACTCCTATGTCACGAAAGACGGCTTGGAGATGGGGCGTGCGCAGGTCGCGCAGGCGGAAGCCGCAGGACTGGAGCCGTTCGTTGACATGAATCCTGTCTTGCTGAAACCGACGGGCAATTCCTGCTCACAGGTCGTCCTCATGGGCAAGCCCATCGGCAATATGACGGCGAAGGAATATCACCAAGGCTATTCGCTCCAAGCGTTCGGCGCGGTCAAAGATGCGTTGGCGCGTCTTGATGCGGCGTATGAAACCGTCGTCATCGAGGGCGCGGGCAGCCCTGCCGAAGTCAATCTCAAGGCGAACGACATCGTCAACATGCGCGTGGCGAAGTATCTGAATGCGCCCGTTCTCCTCATCGCCGATGTCGATCGCGGCGGTGCGCTCGCTTCGCTCGTCGGCACGTTGGAGCTTTTGGAAGAGGATGAGCGGGCGCTTGTCAAGGGGCTTGTCGTCAACAAGTTTCGTGGGGACATTTCTCTTTTTACGCCTGCCGTTGAATTCTTGGAGAAAAAGACGGGCAAGCCTGTACTCGGCGTCATTCCGCATATCGAGGAAATGGGGATCGACGATGAGGATTCCGTATCCTTGGAAGATAAAGCGGAAAAGGCGGCGGATCGGGAGCTTCATCTCGCCGTCATTCGCACGCCGAAGATTTCCAACTTCACGGACTTCGACAGCTTGGAGAGCGAGCCTGATGTTGCGCTCTGCTATGTCCATGATGCCGACGCTCTGGACGCGCCCGATCTGATTCTTTTACCGGGCAGCAAAAACACGTCGGAAGATATGCGCTGGCTGGAAACATCGGGGCTTGCCGCCAAGATTCGCACGGCGCACGAGAAGGGCGCGGCTGTCATCGGGATATGCGGCGGCTACCAGATGCTCGGGGAAAAGATCCTCGACCCGCAGCATACGGAATCCTCGTTTGACAGCACAGAGGGGCTGGGGCTTCTCGGCTTGCAGACGACGTTTCATGAAGATAAGCTGACCGCGCAGGTTACAGCTTCCGTGCAAGATCTGTCGTTTCTCGGTCAGACGATTTCCGCCGAGGGGATCAAGGGCTATGAAATCCACATGGGAACGACGGAATTTCTGCGCGACAGAGAAACGCACCCTTTCCGCATACAAGAGCGGCGCGGCGAATCCTGTGATGCTGTGGAAGGCACGGTGAATGAAGCCGGAAGCGTATTCGGCACCTATATTCATGGTGTTTTTGATCATGACGGGCTGCGCCGCGCTCTGCTCAATGCTCTGCGCGAGAGGAAGGGGCTTGCGCCGCTGGCTGTCACGCGCAATCGCTATCGTGAGAAGGAGGAGAGCTACGACCGTCTTGCCGCCGTCGTGCGCGAGCATCTCGATCTGGAGAAGCTCCGAGAGATCATGGGGGAGAAAGCAAGATGCTGACGGCTGTTCTTGCTTTTTTCTTCGACTGTATCGTTGGCGATCCGCGTTCGCGCTTCCATCCCGTCGTGTTGATCGGCAATCTCATCGCTTGGTTGGAGCATTGTTTTTATCATCCCGAGGATACGAACGAGAAAAAGCTGCTTCTCGGCGGCTTGCTCACGCTCATTGTACTCGTCGTCTGCTACGAAGTCGCCTGGTGTATGCTGCGGCTGTTTGCGCTGATTCCCCTGCCGCATGTGGGCATGGCGCTCGAAGCCTTGCTGCTCGCTTTGATGATTTCGCCCAAGAGCCTTGCAGCGGCAGGCATGGAGATCCGTGCGCTCTTAAAGGACGGCGATCTTCCGGAAGCGCGCAGGAAGGTCGGCTGGATCGTCGGGCGCGACACGGACAGGCTCAGTGCGCCGGAGGTGTCACGCGCCGCGATTGAAACCGTGGCGGAAAATACGGTTGACGGCATTCTTGCGCCGCTGTTTTTCTATCTGCTCGGCGGATTGCCGTTTGCCGTGCTCTATCGCGCGGCGAATACGATGGATTCGATGCTCGGCTACAAGAACGCGAAGTATCTGTACTTCGGCAGAGTGGCGGCGCGTCTTGACGATGTGCTCAACTATGTGCCTGCAAGGCTTGCAGGCATCTTGTTCGTGCTCGCCGCCTTTTTGCTGCGCTTCGACGGGCGCAGGGCGTGGCGTATGCTGCGCCGCGATGCGGCAAAGCACCCGAGTCCGAACGGCGGACACGCCGAAGCGCCCACCGCAGGTGCGCTCGGCATCCGTTTGGGCGGCAACAACTACTACCTCGGCGAAGCGCATTTTCGTGCGTACATGGGGGAAGCGACGCGCGATATTGAAGCTGACGACATACAGAAAACCGTGCGGCTCATGTATACGGTCACGATTCTCTTTCTGCTCTTCGCCTATGGGGGATTCCTGCTTTGGCAGCAGCGGGCGATGTTTTTTTAGGGAAACGCTGATAAAATGAAGTTGCCCAGATTTGCACAGATGCGCTGTGCCTATAGCGGTCAACGTCAGCCAATCATGCGGCGCGCTTCGCGCTTGCATTCTTGGGACGTTTTCGCATACGAGCCGTTGCCCAATCGCCTGCGTCCTTCGGACTTGCCTCTTGGACGCCTCAGTAAGGAGACAAACCGCAGGCGTAGCAGAGCTACGTCGAGGATTTGTCGACGACGAGAGGACAGCGTAGATGTGTGAAGATGGGCGGCTGAATTTATCAGTGGTTCCTTAGGTAAGAATCGAAGCGGACGGGGGCGGTTTTTTGCGTGCATTTTTTATTGGATTGCAGTTTCTCACACGCATTTCCATCGTGGAGCAAAAGGACTGGTGCGAGAAAGATTTTGCCGACAGCGTGCGTTATTTTCCGCTGATCGGCTTGGTGCTTGGCGTCATCTATGCCGCAGCCGCCGCGCTTCTTCTGCGCGTTTTGCCGCAGACAGGTTTTTTGCTGCTGCCGCCGCATGTCATAGCGGCGGTTTTGCTGATGCTGCCGATCTTACTGACGGGCGGACTTCATTGCGACGGCTTTATGGACACGATGGACGGGCTTTTTTCGGGGCGTTCGCGTGAGCGCATGTTGGAGATCATGAAGGACAGCCGCGTGGGAGCGAACGGCGTCGTCGCGTTCGTTCTCCTGATGATTCTCAACTGGTCGATTCTGCTCGATCTCCTGCAAAGTTCTTGGATTTTTCCAGCTTTGTTCGTCATGCCTGTGATGGCGCGATTGATGATGGTCGTGGCTATCGTCTCGTTTCCTTACGCACGTCCGGAAGGCATGGGCAGGGCGTTCAAGGACGGCGGCACGAAGCCTGTGCTATGTGCTGCTCTTTTTTATACGCTCCTGCTTTTGCTCTTGACCGGAATGTTTTTTGAGTTCCTTGGCGAGCCTTTTGCTGTGGGGGCAGGATTCTTTTCTGCATGGCTTCCTGCCATAGCGGCGGTTTTTTGCATGGCGTTCTTTTTCACTATCTCGTTTGCAAGCTATGCGACGCGCTGTCTCGGCGGTTTGACAGGAGATGTCTACGGTGCGATTACGACGCTGACGGAAGCGATCGTGCTTTTTTCTTTTTTGTTGATTTCCCCATTTTTTTGTTGATGATGCTTTCTTTTTGGTGTGATTGCAGGAAGAAGGAAGAGCGCTGTAGAATGGGAAATGACGAAGAAGTGTTTGCTTAAAGGAGCGCTTCTCTTTGAAAAGGGGGGGGAGATTCTGCGAAAGTATGATCATGGCGGCAATATTTACGAAGATTGTCCGACAGGAAAAGCATGGCTTGATTTTAGTGCAAATATCAATCCGTTAGGGCTTTCGCCTCGCGTGCGTGATGTCATTCTCGCTCATGTCGATGCCGTCGTCAACTATCCTGACCCCGAGGCGCGAGGATTGCGCGAGGCGATTGCTTCAGCTTATGGCGTGCATGAAGAGAAAATCGTGCTCGGCAACGGTGCGGCGGAGCTTTTTTATTGCTTTTTTTATACGATGCGCCCCAAGCAGGTTCTTTTGCCTGTGCCGTCCTTCAGCGAGTATGAGAGGGCGGCGCGAGCCGCAGGCGCAGAAATTCGATATATTCCGCTGGCGAAAGAACAGGGATTTGCTTTTGATCTGAAATCAGCGGCGGAGCGGCTGGATGATGCGGATGCTATTGTGCTTTGCAGTCCGAACAATCCAACCGGCCGCTTGTTGAAACGTCAGGAACTCTGTGCGTTTCTTGAAGAGACGGAGAGTCGTGGCGTCTGGGTCGTCATGGACGAATCCTTCTTAGACTTTCGCGAAGATCGCGAGGAATATACCGTGCGTCGTCTTGTGAAGAGATACCCGCATCTTTTTGTCGTACAGTCCATGACGAAATTCTTTGCTTTGCCCGGACTGCGCTTGGGGTTTGGAATCATTGAGCCGAAAATGTGCCGACGCTTGGAAGCTGGCAAGGATGTATGGAATGTAAACTTTCTTGCCCAAATGGCAGGAATTGCTGCGCTTTCTGATCAAGAATATCAAGAAGAGACGCGCGCTTTCATTCGAGAAGAAAAGGGGTTCCTTGCCTCAGAACTCGCTAAATTTTCGGGTGTGGAGGTTTTTGCGCCTTCGGTGAATTTCATTTTTTTTCGCTTGCAGCAGGGAACCTCTTTTTTGCAGCGAATTCTTTCAGCATTGCGTAAGCGGGGAATTTTGCTGCGTGATTGCAGTAACTATTCCGGCTTGGATGGGGCGTACTTGCGTACAGCAGTACGTTCTCGTGCCGAGAATGAACAACTGCTCGGAGAAATGCAGAAGGTGTGGAAGGAGTGCGGAGCAGTATGACAAAGATTTATCTCGTTCGTCATGGCTTGACCGAATGGAATGTCGGCGGCCGCTTTCAAGGTCATTCCGACGTCGGACTTGCTGAGATGGGCATGAAACAAGCGAAATGTCTTGCCGAGCACTTCCCGGCGAAAAAGATTGATGCGATCTATTCGAGTGATTTGCAGCGTGCCGTTTCGACGGCAGGATTTATTGCCGAGCGTTTTGGCTGCGAAGTGACAAAAACGGAAAATCTACGAGAAATGAATTTCGGTGCATGGGAAGGGTTGACTTTTGAGCAAATTACCGCTCGCTGGCCCGAAGCTGAAAAACAAATCTTTTTTGCACCGGATGATCTTACCCCACCGGGAGGAGAAACCTTTCAAGATGTGGAGCAACGGGCTTCGCGTGAATTGGAGAAAATTGCTGCCGCGCATGAAGGACAGCATGTCGTCCTCGTGGCGCACGGCGCTTTCCTGCGTACGGTTCTTACCTACGCGCTGCATATACCACTGCGCTACGTCTGGCGCATCCGACAGGGAAATACGGCGGTCAGCCGCCTCACGCATGGCGGGCATCATTTCACTGTCGATTATGTGAACAATGTTGCACACTTGGAACATCTTGAAAAGATATGACATTCGTTATAAACTTTCAAAAAAGCGCTTGACAATCCCTCGGTCGTGAGGTAAGATAATCAAGTCGCTTGTGAAAAACGAGCGGCAAGCAGCCGAAATGATTCGGCGGTGTTCCTTGAAAACTAAACAATGCAGAAATGAATCATCTATATGAT